>CAZFWQ010000291.1:0-4887 GCA_964522755.1 uncultured Oscillospiraceae bacterium
GATCCCATGTCCGTCCGGCGCCGTGGAGGAGGTGTCCCAGCCTTGCAGCGGCCGGGCCAGGAGCAGCTGGTAGTGGGACACCGTGCAAGGTTCAACTGGTAACAGGACAACGTGCAAGGTTCAACTGGTAACAGGACAACGTGCAAGGTTCAACTGGCAGCAGGACGGCACCCTGCAGGAACCGCGCACGAAAGGGATGGCAGCGATATCTTCAGGATAGATTGCCCTCGCCATGCTTCCGGGCAATTCCCTCGTATCGCTCTTCATCAGCATCCATGTCTGAGAGCCTAGTTCCATCAAGGCATCCGCAGAGGTTTTCCAGTGTTTCCTCCAGTATTTCCTTTCTGCCTGCCTTTTCAAACTTGAACAAACCGTCACTGTCTTTTCCATCGGAATGGTTTTCCCGTGTTTCAGCTCCGGCACATATTTTCTCTGCAAAGTTGAATGCCTCCACCAAACTTCGGGTGGAGGCTATTCCTTTGTACGCGATGTCAAAGGCTGTTCCATGGTCCACGGATGTCCGTAGTACCCTGAGCCCGAGCGTCACGTTCACACCTCCCTCGAAGTCGAGTAGTTTCAGGGGAATGTGTCCTTGGTCATGGTACATGCAGACCACTGCGTCATATTCTTTTCCGCATGCTTTCAGAAAGACCGTATCAGGGGCGAAGGGCCCTTCCGCATGAATGCCCTCTCCTCTAGCCATCTCAATGGCAGGTCGGATTTCAAGGATCTCTTCCATCCCGAAGGATCCATTCTCGCCGGCATGTGGATTCAATCCCGCAACGGCGATTTTCGGATTCTCAATGAACCCTTTCAGGGCCTTGTGCGTCAGACGGATTACATCCGCAATCCGTTCCTTTTTTACGGCAGCCACGGCCTCTGCCATGGAGCAGTGGGTGCTGACATGGGTGACGGTCAGTTTTTCAGACACCAGCATCATCGTGTAGTTCGTTTCACCGCACAATTCGGCAATCAGCTCGGTATGGCCGGTGAAAGTCCCGAAGGAGAGCCTGGTGGCTTCCTTGTTCATGGGCAGGGTCACCAGGCCGGAGATTTCCCCGCGCAAAGCGAGTATTGTCGCAGCCTCGACATACCTGTATGCCGCGTACCCCGATTCTCGCGAAATCACACCGACTTTCAGCACATCTTTTTTCAGGAGTCCCAAATCCAGGACATTCAGGCAACCTTCGACACGGGGTCCCATCTCCTTCATCCGGTTCAGTTTCACCTTGAACTGCAAGAGCTGATTGCAATATTCAAGCACTTCGTAGTCGCCGACGACCAGGAAGTCTCCGTGAAGCAGGTTGTCCCTGAAAGCTTTCAAAACAAGCTCCGGTCCTATTCCTGAAGGATCTCCCATTGTAATGGCCAACAACATCGCTTATCCCTCCAAAGATGATTCATCAGGTTTTAGAGACAGGAACATGGAATCCCTTATTATTTCAAGAATGTCCGTTTCGCCAAATCCGCCTGCCTTGGTTACAAGCCAATCTGTATGGGAACCGGTTCCAAGTTTTGACAATGCGATGCCGGGCTGAATCTCCCGGCAGGGTTCCAGCGTCTTCATATCCATAAGATTCATGATGCCGGCAGCCGTGTCGCCTCCAAAAACCACAAGCAGAACCTGATCCTGCCTTCGCAAAACAGCCTTGACAACCTTCGCCATGCTTCCGGTGATGATTCCCGGAAGATCATGTGTTGAAATGCCTTTGTCTTGCGCCAGCCGGTCACATGCCGCAACCTCTTCCATTCCCAATGCGGAGGCAAGGATGACATTCTGGCCGGTATCCATGAGACGATTGATTTCACCGGCCTTGTCAGCAAGAAGCCCTTCGTCGCCAAAAGCAGTTGAAAGCTTTTCTTCAGGCGTCATATTGACCACACGGAATCCATTTTCGGCCGCATGGGCAACCTGTGCCAGCGAGACTGCGTTCAGGCTGCCGCATATTGTCAGCATCCTGCCGCATATTGTCAGCATCCTGCCGGAAACCAAATCAGGGCACGAAGACTGGGGTTCGGAGCACTCCGTCCGGGGTTCGGATTCTGAGCACTCCGTCCGGCCATCAAATCCCAGTGTGTCCGCCAAGGCAGAAGCAAGCCCGGCACATCCGGCGGTCACATGCAGGCCATTCTTAATGTTCAGCCATTGAACGGCATACAGCAGTTCCTCCTGGGTACGGGAATCAAAGATGCGGATGGTCTTTCTTTTTTGACCGGCAGTCATGCCAACCTGCGCATCCGGTGACGGTACATCCTGTGCCGCAGCATCCGGCGCAGGTACAGCAGACACACCTTCAATCCCATCGAAATCAGCAGGCACGCCTCCAATCCTATCGAAATCAACCTGCGAACCAAACTCATCCCCTTGTGAGCTGAATTCGCCCGAAGCCACTGATATGGCATGATACCCGCACTGCCGTCCTATGATATGCCGTATGTCGCTGCCCGTCATCGGTTCAAGCGGGTCAAACGCAAACGGGGTTTGCTCCAGCGGCACGCCATGAACATATTGGCGCCCTTTCACCGTGGTCCTTCCATTGGCGGGATAGGCCGGCAGGAACATCAGGTCCGCCGAATCCCAGGCATCCATGACGGCCTGGAGCTCACTCCCGATATTTCCTCTCAACGTGGAATCCGTTTTCTTGAGGACAAATGCGACCCCGCTGTTTCTCGCGGCCAGCGATATCCGATGAACCCGCTCATAAGCGATCGCAGGAGGCAAGTGCCTGCTTTCCGTGTCAACGACGAGGACGGAAACGCCTGCGTCAATGCCGTTGATGCAAATCTCCAGGTCCATCGTCACCAGCGTCCGGATGCCATTTGCGGAAAACTGCACACCGGTGTCCATGGCCCCGGTCAGATCATCCGAAATAACCAGCAGCCTTATCATGCCCCGCCCCTGTCAAAATGGGGTGATATTCCCATCGTCATCAAACATCTCCTGCATTTCCCCGATTACCTGCAGTCCATCCTTCGGGCTGGTTCTCTGCAGTCCATCCTTCGGGCTGGTTCTCTGCAGTCCATCCTTCGGGCTGGTTCCCTGCAATCGATCCTTCGGGCTGGTTTCCAGCATTTCAACCGCATTCCCGCTCCCGCCGCCCAATCCGAGTTCCCGCAGCACTGCCGCGGATACGTACATTTCATCAAGTTTGAGCGTGTTCCTGATGCGGATGATCTTAACATCGGCCATTTCAATAGGGCCTGCGGTCCGAAGGGCATACTCCATTGCCTGTCGCGCATTTTCAGCTACGATCGGCATTTTCCCCCGTTCCGTGAACGTGCTGGTCATCACATTTTCATAAGTTGCTTCAAAATCTATCTGCTTGAAGAAACGGCGTGTGATGAAATCCGCCAATCCCATGCCCAGGGCGTTTCCGTGGGATCCTTCCGTCAGTTCCAGCGCGATGATGTTTGAGATTTCCGGCCGGTTGGGCTCCAGCTGGCCCCGGATCCGCATCCTCCCCGTGATGTTCGGATCCATCCCGACACCGCTGATATCCTTTCCCATTTGATCCGCAACCAGCACGTCCAGTTTGTCAACAGGCAGGCATGGCATGTGTTTCCGGTTGAAATCCAGCAGTTTCAGTTCCTCCCGCTCCAAGTCCCGTGCATGAATGGCCTGGATGATGGCAGTCTGATCATAAGCGTTTTCCACGATGCCGATACCCATGATGATATTGGAATGACCAAGGACATACCGGGCTGCAACAGGAATCAGTTCTTTCAACCCGTAAACGCCATGCCTGTGAATTTCCAGGGCCATGGCATGCTTGCCGAGTCCGATGACGCACATTTTCAATAGACCGCTTTCGGTGGTGCCATGAAAATCGGTGTGAACCTTGACCCGGTTGATGACTACCGTCGCATCCGCCTCAAAGGCATGTCGGTCCATATAGACCCTGTGGCCGAGGCTGCCCGGGGGAAGGACCACAACCTCCATGGAGGAACGAATATCCGCGCCTGCATATTCCTCCGTAACGCCATATCCTTCAAGGACCTGTCTTTGCCCCTCGGCCGTCGCTCCTCCATGGCTTCCCATGGCGGGGATGATGAAGGGGTCTCCACCAAGTTCCCGAATCGTGTCCACTGTTGCCCTGACTATCCTGTTCAGGTTGGAGATGCCCCGGCTGCCGACAGCTATCGCGACCCTTGCTCCCGGCTTCAGCTCAATGCCGAGTGATAGGATCTGTTCCCGCGTCACCCGTTCGATTTCTTCAATATGGCCCGGCTCAAATATTTGGCGTATCTTAACCATCCGGGGGATTGTAAAACTCATATCATGCTCCTGTGATGTGTCTGAGAATCGACCGCATCCCGTTAGTAAACATCAAGTGCCTCTCTTCCTTTTCACCGCGCACCACGGCGCGGCATCCATGCAATTCAACCGGAGTCCGCGTCATGATCCGCAGCTGGCAGTATTTCCACACTTGTCTTGAGAATCTCCTGTCGGATTGCATCGGTCAAACGATGCCAATCGAGCAGATCCACGGTAAATGGCAAGGGCGAATCCTCAAACGAATCGCGCAGGTTGCCGAGGTCCTCCAGCGCGAGTTTTTCCCTGCCGATGACAACCAGATCCAGGTCGGATTGAGGAAGTGATGTATGCCGCACCCTCGAACCAAATGCGCGAACCGCCCGATCCGGGACGTGCTGACTAAGCAAGGCCAGGATTATGTTCAGTTGGGAACCGGTGAGATCGATCTGTTCAATATCAATCATTTCGCGCCTCAAGAGCGGTCAGCAACTCACGGGATGCCAGTGAGAACGGAGACGCGGCATCGAAAATTTCCGCCGCAATGTTGCTGTTGCAGGTGTGCGATGTCAGATTTCGCAACTCGTGATATCTAAACCAGGCTTCGACATCCTCAATCAGGCGTTCGCGTGGGA
>CAZFWQ010000292.1:0-652 GCA_964522755.1 uncultured Oscillospiraceae bacterium
TATTTCCGGCGATGGATCAAAGCCCTTGCAAACCCGATTTATCTCCTGTATAATAACTCTTGCTGTGACATGGCATACGATGAAACCGCAGATGGCAGGCTTTGAACTGGGAACTGCGGCGGAGAATGTCCGATTCATTGAAACCGGGCGACAAGTCACTCTTCACGGATCATGCGTGAATTCGCATGCGTCTTTGCGTTACAGCCCTAGGCTAGCCTTGGGCTTTTCTTGTGAAGAGATGCGACACACACGGCCGTGTGGTTAGGAATCACTTGTTGCGCCAGCAATAACATCGTGCAAGGAGGCCTCTGTATGGCGAACAAACAGAAAATCAGAATCAGGCTCAAGGCTTACGATCACCAGGTCCTCGACCAGTCCGCGGAGCGGATTGTCGAAACCGCCAAGAGAACGGGAGCAAAGGTCTCCGGTCCCGTCCCGCTGCCCACGCGCAAGGAGATCATGACCATCCTGCGGGCTCCCCACAAGTACAAGGATGCGCGCGAACAATTTGAAATGCGCACGCACAAACGCCTCATCGACATCCTCATGCCCACTTCGAAGACCGTTGACGCACTGATGCGCCTGGACCTTCCCGCCGGAGTGGATATCGAAATCAAGTTATAAGTTTTTTGTAGAAAAACTTATAACAACC
>CAZFWQ010000292.1:752-4873 GCA_964522755.1 uncultured Oscillospiraceae bacterium
CGCGCAGCATGGTGCGAAGCAGCATGTGAGAGCGGGATGGAACGGTTAGAGAAAAGCTACAACAACCCGCGCAGCATGGTGCGAAGCAGCATGTGAGAGCGGGATGGAACGGTTAGAGAAAAACCTATAGCTGGCGTCATTGACAGGACTCGGCATTGCGCCCGGTTCTTGCAATAGAATTGTTACGTTCGGCCTGCACAGCCGAACCAATGACAGGAGGGTATTGAATCTATGAAGAAGTGCATGATGGGCAAGAAAATCGGCATGACACAGGTATTCACAGACAGCGGCGAGATGATTCCGGTTTCCGTGATTCTTGCAGGTCCCCTTTCCGTGGTACAGAAAAAGACCATGGAAACAGACGGGTACGAAGCAGTGAAACTCGGTTACGCGGAAATTGCCGACCGCAAGGCCAACAAGCCGGACAAGGGACAATTCAAAAAAGCAGGTGTCGCCACACGCAAGTACCTGCGAGAGTTCAAACTCGAAAACGCTGCCGACTACAAGGTCGGACAGACCATCAAGGTGGAAGAGATGTTCACGGCCGGAGATAAGATCGACGTTTGCGGCATTTCGAAGGGCAAAGGGTTTTCCGGCACCGTGAAGCGCTGGAACACCCATCGAGGCCCGATGAGCCATGGTTCCGGCTACCACCGCGGACTGGGTTCCATGGGTGCCCACTCCGATCCGTCCCGTATCTACAAGGGGAAGGGAATGCCCGGCCATATGGGAGCTGTACGTGTTACCGTCCAGAACCTGGCCGTAGTCAGGGTAGATGTCGCACGCGGATTGCTGCTCGTCAAGGGTGCCGTGCCCGGAGCAAAGGATGGCCTCCTTGTGATCAGGGATTCGGTCAAGGCATAACGGATTACGGATTGGAAGGAGGATTTTCGAATGCCGAAAGTAGATGTTTTCAACATGAACGGTCAAAAGGTAGGCGACATGGAGCTCAACGACGATGTGTTCGGCGTTGAAGTCAATGAAATCGCCATGCATACAGCAGTGGTCAATATTCTAGCCAATGCCCGCCAGGGCAACCAATCCACCAAGACCAAGCATGAAGTGCGCGGCGGCGGACGGAAGCCATGGCGTCAGAAAGGCACCGGCCGTGCCCGCCAGGGTTCCATACGGTCAGCACAGTGGAAAGGCGGGGGCGTCGTTCTCGGACCGAAACCGAGGAGCTACCGCTACAGCATCCCCAAGAAGGTAAGACGCATCGCCCTGAAGAGCGCCCTCACAAGCAAGGTGCTTTCCAATGACATCATCGTGCTCGACAAGATTGCACTGGCCGCCGTGAAGACGAAGGAAATGGTCACGATGCTCAAGAGCCTCAACGTGTGCGGCACGGCCCTCATAGTGCTGCAGGGCGTCGATGACGTGGTTGCAAAGAGCACCCGCAACATCGAGAACGTGAAGACCGCTTATGTCAACACCATCAATACATATGACATCCTGAAGTACAAGAAATTCATCATTAGCAGCGATGCAGTGGCCAAAGTCGAGGAGGTGTTCGCATGATGAAACGCGCGGAAGACATTTTGCTTCGTCCGTATGTAACGGAGAAGAGCAACCTGGACATCGCAGAAGGTAAATACACCTTCATCGTCGATACCAAGGCAACAAAGACCGAAATCCGCATGGCCGCGGAAAAGCTGTTCCAGGTAAAAGTCCTTTCCGTCAACACCGTCAATTACGACGGCAAGGAGAAGAGACAGGGCGCGCACAGCGGATTCACCCCATCCTACAAAAAGGCAATGGTGAAGATAGCTTTGGACGGCAAGCAGGTTTCCTACCTGACCAAAGGTAAAAAGGAAACCACCAATGCGAAGAAGATCAAGACTTCGATCGAGGAATTCGGCGTTTCCCAATAACATGCGCCATCGGACTCCACGGTCAAAAATCGAAGTCCGTCGGCATCCCCGAAATATAGGCCACACAGTCAGCCTGCGAACGGGATGGCCGATACAGTAAAGGAGTGGAAGACATGCCAACCAAGAAGTACAAGCCCACGTCTCCTGCGAGAAGATTCATGACTGTTTCAACCTTTGAGGAGATCACCTCGACCGAGCCGGAGAAGAGCCTGCTCGCGCCGATCTCGAATAAGGCCGGCCGCAATTCGTACGGCCGTATCACTGTCCGCCACAGGGGCGGCGGAAATCGCCAGAAGTATAGGATCATAGACTTCAAGCGCGACAAGGACGGCATCCCTGCAAAGGTAACGACCATCGAATACGACCCGAACCGGTCCTCCAACATTGCGCTTTTGATGTACGCCGACGGCGAGAAGCGATACATCCTTGCTCCCAACACCCTGAAGGTCGGCGAATCCGTCATATCCGGACAAGGCGCCGACATCAAGCCCGGCAATGCGATTCCAATGGAATTTATTCCGGTCGGCACCATCATCCACAATCTCGAGCTTAAACCCGGCAAGGGCGGCCAACTCGTTCGCGCTGCCGGAAACCAGGCCCAGCTCATGGGCAAGGACAGCGGTTACGCGCTCGTCCGCCTCCCCTCCGGTGAAATGCGCCGCATAAGCCTGCGCTGCAAAGCCACAATCGGCCAGGTCGGAAATCTCGACCATGAGAACATCTCCATCGGGAAAGCCGGCAGGAAGCGCTGGATGGGCATCCGCCCGACAGTCCGCGGCGTCGTCATGAATCCAAACGATCATCCGCATGGTGGCGGCGAGGGCAAGTCCCCCGTCGGCATGCCAAGCCCGGTCACCCCCTGGGGCAAGCCGACACTTGGATACAAGACACGCAAGAAGAACAAGCAGAGCAGCAAGTTCATCGTAAAGAGGCGCAATGAAAAGTAACAGGCGTGAGAGGAGGTTTACACCGTGAGCAGATCATTGAAAAAAGGGCCTTATGTACTGAAAGGTCTTTTGAAGAAAATCGAAGACATGAACCTCAGGAACGAGAAGAAGGTTTTCAAAACCTGGTCCCGTGCGTCCACCATCTTTCCACAGTTCGTCGGGCACACGGTTGCCGTGCATGACGGCCGCAAGCACGTGCCGGTATACGTTACCGAGGATATGGTCGGGCACAAGCTTGGGGAGTTCGCCCCGACCCGCACATACCGCGGCCACGGGAAGAACGAGAAGAGCTCGAAGAAGCGCTGACGCGCTCCGGTTTGGAAGGAGGAATACTCTTGGGCAGGAAAGTAATGTCGAAGGATGAGCTCCTCGCCAATAAGGCGGAGCTACTCGAGAAATATGGCAAGCAGCAACGGAAATCCAGGAAGCTTCCCATTCTCACGAAGAAGGAGAAGAAGGTTCTGGGGATCGGCAAGGATGAGGGCCGCGCCGTGGCGATGCACGCTCGTGTATCCAGCCGCAAGGCAAAGCTGGTGTTGGACATCATCCGGGAAAAGGGCATCGACGAGGCGACAGCAATTCTGACATACTCGTCGCGCAATGCATCGGAAATCCTCATCAAGCTCCTGAAGTCGGCGGAAGCCAATGCCGTCAACAACAACGGCATGAACCGCGACAAGCTGTTCGTGGCCGAAGCGTATGCGGAACAAGGCCCTACCATGAAGCGCATCATGCCTCGCGCACAGGGCCGTGCGTTCCACATTCGCAAGAGAACCAGCCATTTGACGCTGGTGCTGAAGGAAAGAGCGTAAGGAGGAAGGTATGGGCCAGAAGATCAACCCCCACGGCTTGAGAATCGGAATCATCAAGGATTGGGACACGAAGTGGTACGCCAATGCAAAGGATTTCAGCAAGTTCCTCGTGGAAGATGTGAAACTCCGCAGATACGTCAAGACGAAGCTCTTCGCTGCCGGTGTTGCCCGTATTGAAATCGAGCGCGCCGCAAACAAGATCAAGATGAACATCCATACCGCGAAACCGGGTATCGTAATCGGGCGCCAGGGCGCAGGCATTGAAGCGCTGCGCAAGGAACTCGAGAAAATGACCGGCAAGCCCATGCTGCTCAACATCACGGAAATCAGGCAGCCTGACCAGAATGCCCAGCTTGTGGCTGAGAACATCGCCGCGCAGCTTGAAAAGCGCACGTCGTTCCGCCGCGCAATGAAACAGGCCATGACCCGCGCCATGAAGTTCGGCGCGAAGGGCATAAAGACCAAATGCTCTGGTCGTCTCGGCGGCGCGG
>CAZFWQ010000293.1:0-4835 GCA_964522755.1 uncultured Oscillospiraceae bacterium
CCTGTTCATCGACATTCGGCGGACAGAAATGGTCGCAGAATGGGATGAATCCTCCGCGTGCGACCAGGGGCTCCAGAGTCTTCATGTAGGCTTCAATCGCTGTGCGGCCAGCTCCCAGTTGCATCTTGTCGAACCCGCCCATTATCCGCAGTTCCCGCCCATATTGCTGGAGCAAGTCAGCGGGATGGTTACAGCTATTCACCTCATACGGAAACAAACAGTTAATGCCGCTTTCCAGAAAATGGGGCAGCAAAGGCCGGATATCACCGTCGCAGTCCGTGTACCAGATATCGATACCATATTCTTTCAGCTTCTTGTCGATCCGCTTGTAACGCGGCACGACGACTTCCCGGAAGAAGTCCAGTGTCACGATCGGCCCCTTGTTGAAACAGATGTCTTCCCAACCTTTGGCAAAATCGAACTGGAAATGCGGCAGCAACTGATCCAGTCCATGCTCGACCAGCTGACAGGCGGTCTCGACCATGTCTTCGACCATGTCGGGATAATCGAAACAGGCATAAGCCAATCCCTCAAAGGTCAGCATGTCACGGATTTTACCGATCATTGATCCGGTGTTGATCCCAAGCGGATAATCGCGGTTAGCCGGATGGGCTCGCTTCAAGGCTTCGATATCAATCTGGCGGGACTCGTTGATCTGGAACCGTTCTGACTTAACCTTCTGCCAGTCATCCGGTGTCACGATCGATGATTTCAGGAAATGAGGGATGGTTTCGTGTTTGTCGATCGGCACCTCAGCCAACAGGCCGTCTTCGTTGATCATGACAACATGTTGGCCGCTTCTGCTGATTTCCTTGTACGCAAAGGGAGGCTGCATCCCAAATTTCATTTGGCGCATGCCAATAACGCTGATTTTGTCAAAACTAAAAAACAGGTCGGCATCATCGTTGCTAGTGATGCCGTTTTTGCGAAATAGGTCCCACGATTGAAAATTCTTCTCCCAATAGCCAAATTCCATGTTAAAACATCGATCAATCTCCTGATAATGCATTTGCCGGATGAATCTCTCCCGGTCGGTCATCAAGCTTTTCCACTTGAGTCTGCAGGGTTTAATTGTCATTTGACTCATACCTCTCCTGTTTCATCGACATCCGAATCGCCTTCTCGTAATCCGAATCATGGATTCCCGTTGACGAAGAATCCGATAACCCCATTTCTCGCCTGTTGTTCTCATCAAACAGATGGACTTGACGAGTTTCAGCTTCTCTGCGATGAAATCATTCAAGGGATCCCAGGTTTAAAATCCTAATCATGGCAATCACTCCTTGAAACGGCTGGCGAACGCATTCGTCGCGTTTCTGGCAGCCTGGGTCCAGTCACATATCTGACGCAGATCCCATTCCATATTTTGATAAGGCATAAACCCGCTGGCGCGCACGGTAATCCCAAGCGCCCCCTCCTCGGCACAAATGTCTATAATCCTTGTGACTTGCCGTTGAAATGCATGAATATCATGAACGTCATAGATGTCCTTCTGCGGGTTGAGACATATTTCCAATGCGCTGTTTTGTCCGAACGTTCGTGCAGCGGTCCTGATGTTCGTCCATGGGCCAACATGCATCATCTCCAAAGGCTTTAGCGTGGCGATATCCTGCGCCATTGGTGTGACATCCCCGCAACTGTGCCAGTACAGCAGTCCGCTATGTTTGTTGCATACCTCCCGTTCCACCGGCAGAACGATATCGCGGTACAGCGCAGGTGAAAGGGTTGGCACGCCGACTTCATCGTTAAACAGGTTTACATGAGGCAGTTGCTTGCCCAGATAGGCGCAATAGCCCTCGTACCACTTTTGACGGCAGTCCTCAATAAAATTCAACACCTCGGCTGCGTAATCCGGGTCGTCCATCATCGTTTCAAGGAACCGGCCATACCCGCACAGATAGGTCGCGATGCCGAAGGGACCACGTACCCATTCAGGGAAGATCGGGTTCAGCAGCCCACCCGAGAGCTCGCGAACAGACTCATAAATACGGATCATTACAGGCATGATCCCGCTTTTGTAGAAATCCGGCTGTGGAGTCCGTTTAAAATCCTTTTTCGAGAGGATAGCAGGGTTGTGCAGAATCTGCGGGTCGCTGCCTGGTGTCACGGTGAAAGACATGCCAAACATACTCGCTTCAAATACGGAGGTCCCCCAGATGATAACATTCTTTGTAAGGAACACGTCATCGTCAAGTAGTTCGAAATGGCGGATTCTTATTCTCAGGTAATTCTCAAGAAAGTACTCCGGTTCAAAATAAAACCGGGTCAGGTCAAATCCGAGCAGTGCCCCCCAGAAGCTGTTCTGAATGTCTACGCATACTGGGATGTCCCCCATGCGGCATCCCCTGTCCATTTTAGGGACGGCACGGAACTGGTCCCGGCCTGTTTCGGGCAAACGCGCCCACTTGCGCTTGCGTGCCTGATTCTTTTCCGATTGCTCCAATTCAAGGAAATGTTCAATTAGCTTTTTTATAGCATCTGTTGACATTGGGTCCTCCTCCACAATATAGTCCGAGTCTCTTCCCCATGAACTCGGAGATATCACTGAATACCCAGAAACCAGGCTCGCCTTCCGCCAGTTCGATTTCAAACTCCCTGACTTTCTTCCCGTCTGCATGGAGACTGACCAGGCACATCCGGGCACCGTTTTTTATCCGGTAGGTTCAGGTACTGGCCAGATACCTGAAACTCGTCTACATAGTTCATCGCGAATCCTCTACAACAATCTTGCGTCAATCAATCGAATATTCTTCATCGAGCCAAGGCCGATGAATCCGATCATCGGGCTATGTCAGGTGTTTCGAATTAGGAGATTCCGACCGCCTTGATGGTTTCCCTGATCAGCGCCTTCTCCTCTTCCGTGACACTGCGTAAGGGCTTCCGACAACCGTTGCACTCGATGCCGACCTGTTCCAAGGCGAACTTAAGCACCGGCAATCCGGAATCGCCAACCATCAGTTTGATGAATCGATTGGCGCGTGCCTGCAGTTTCTGCACCTTGTCCATCTCGCCTTTTCGGGAGCTGGCAAAAAGCTCGGTGAAGATTTCCGGCATCAGGTTATACGTACTGCCTACCGCGCCATGGGCCCCCAAGGCGAGAGCTCCCGCCAATACCTCGTCGAGTCCCGACAGAACGACGAAATCAGGTTCGTTGACGATGATCTGTTCTAAATCATACAGGTTCGGCGATGTATGCTTCAAGCCGATCATGCGGGGTTCCATGCTTCTTAGCCGCTTGATGAATTCGGGTGTAATGGCGAATTTCGAATACGATGGGATGTTGTAGAGAATCAGCGGCATTTCCGAGCGCTGGACGATTGTCAGATAGTGCGTTGTCACTTCTTCCGCGGTGAAGCTGTAATAGAACGGGGGTACGCAGGAAATCGCATCGGCACCGGCCTTTCGGGCATGAACCGCCAGTTCGACACATCTATCGGTGGATATCGCTCCAATATGTGCGATAATGGCCTTGCGACGGTTGTTTTCTTCCACTACCGTTTCGAGAATCTGCTTTCGCTCCCTATCCGACAGCAGGAATGCTTCGGCTGTGCTTCCGCAAACGTAGAACCCGGTTACACCCCTGTCGATACAGCGGGATACCAGCTTGCGCAAGGACGCCGCATTGACTTTTCCGGTCTTGTCATAAGGAGTCACGAGCGCGGGAATGATCCCGCCGAATTTCTTCACATAATCCATCCGCTCAGCCTCCTTGCATCCGAAGGGCTTGCTTCTCGAAACGTCTGAGCAAATCGCTCAAGGAAAAATCGTTGTTGTGATTGAGGAAGATCCTGACCTTGTCATGGAACGGCTCGTACCAATGCTTGGGGATGTTGTCGATGCCGATGCAGGCGCCGACCAGGCTGCCCGCCGTTGCCGCCGTGCAGTCGTTGTCGTAGCCCATGGCAACGGTTTCTGATATGACCCTTGTAAAATCCCTTTTCCCGATGTGAACTCCCCAGACCGTCAGCACGGCATTATTGATGGTATGTACCCAATTCATCCCTGCATAGCGCTTGTTGACCGCCTCTACCGCTTCCAGATAGTCGTGTATTCCGGGAGCTTCTTCCAGTGCCCAACGCAATTCCCTTGCCAGCGTGCAATTCTTCGGAATCTCGGACAACCCGATATGGAGCGCTTCCACAGGATCCTCGGCAGCAAAGGCGGCTGAGATGGCCGCCGCGAAATACATGGCACCATAGATGCCATTCTTGGTGTGGGACAGCGATGAATCGCGCCAGGCCAACTCAGCAGCCTTTTCACGCCTCCCCGGCAAGACATACGCCCATGGGTCGCACCGGATGTCGGCACCGATCAGCTGGGAGTCGCAGTTGTCGAGCTTGCCCGCCTTTTCAGGCGCGATTCCTCTTGCCAGATTGTCGAGCGTGATGCGCTCCGCAGTATAGGTGCAATCCCGCACCAGATACTTCTGCCATGCCGTAGCGACGTCGGCTGTCGTGAAATCAGGTCCGTGGTCTTCGAGAATCAGCAAGCCCAGGATCGTATACGCGATATCGTCATCAGACGGGAGGCAGCGCATCGTGGCTCTCGAAAAATCTTCCCGTAACGAGACTTTATAGCGGACTTCAGTGGGCTTGTCGACTCGGCTCCAATAATCGATGGGCGGGAACCCGTCACCGATGTAGCGGGCCCACTTGCTCATCGTCTCTATCGAGTTGCCTTCGACAGGAGCGCCCAGCGAGCAGCCCGCAAACCTTCCAAGCATTGCGCCTTTCAAGCGCTTGCCATAGTCCGCAGGCAACCCGTCCAGCAGTTTGCGAACACCGGCAGGACGACGTTCTCGAATCGACTCCAGGTCGTCCGGTTCCGCAAGGTCC
>CAZFWQ010000294.1:0-520 GCA_964522755.1 uncultured Oscillospiraceae bacterium
TTGACAAGCTTTAGAGGAGATTCCACATGACAAACTTGAAAGGAGATTTCATATGACAGGCAGCATCGAATATTTCTCCGAGGCCGGAAAGGCCAATACAAATGAAACGCTGACTATTGCAAAAACGCGCGCGCTTGAACTGGGCATCCGCCAAATCCTGGTTGCGTCTTCACATGGGTATACGGCGAAGGAAGCGGCCGGGATTTTTGCCGGAACCGGGATTGAAATCATCGCCGTCACCATTTCGGCAGGTTTCGCGGAAGAGGGATGGTGCATGACACGGGACGAAAGGAATGAACTTGACCATGCCGGCGTCAAGGTCCTGACCGCGCAGCACGGCCTCAGCGGTGGCGTAGGAGAGGCTTTCACAGGGGAAAGCTCATTGCTTTCCGTCATTTCCGGCACCTTGTACTGCTTTTCTCAAGGCATGAAAGTGGCCTTCGAAATAGCTGTCATGGCTGCGGAAGCCGGATGTGTCCCGACAGACAGGGAAGTCATCTCGATTGCCGGGACAGGGGAA
>CAZFWQ010000294.1:530-4768 GCA_964522755.1 uncultured Oscillospiraceae bacterium
TTGGTGCCTGCCTATGCCAGGAAATTCAAGGAGTTGCGTGTCAGCGAGATACTGTGCAAGCCAAGGATCGGATAGCCTGGAACAGGAAAAATCTGTGCATGCTGCAATGCTGTAAAGGAAAAAACCTTGACAGCAGTTTTGCCTGCGTGGTATCATCTTTCAGGTGGCTGTCAGGTGAACCGGAGGGCCGTGCGTGATGGAAACAGATGAACGATCATCGGCAGAATACGCTTCCACGACGCTGCTGCTGGACTTCTACGGTGAACTGCTCTCGCCAAGGCAGTCGGAAGCCCTTGATCTTCACTTCAACAGCGATCTGTCGCTGTCGGAGATCGCCGAAGAGACCGGGGTAAGCCGTCAGGCGGTTCATGATGCCATCCGCGCCGGAAAATCCATGCTGGCGAAATACGAGGGGAAACTCGGTCTGGCAGCCAGGTTTGCCAGACAGCAGGATATGGTGCGGCAAGCCCTGACCCATGTCAGGAGCGCCGATGAAACGATGGACCCGATGGAGCAGAAGAAATGCATGCAGATGGCGGGCAGCTGCCTGGAACGCTTGCTGGAACAATTGTGAGAACAGAGACATGGCAGACCCTGGGGGGCTGCAGGGATATATCACCCATTGAACGACCTGTCGAATTGTGAGGATATCATGGCTTTTGAGGGACTGAGCGAGAAACTGGCCGCCCTGGTCAAGAGAATGAAGGGGCAGGTCCGGGTCACCGACAAGGATGTCAAGGATATGATGCGCGAAATCAAACTCGCGCTTCTTGAAGCCGACGTCAGTTTCAAAGTGGTCAAGGACTTCATTGCCATCATCAGCGAACGGGCTGTGGGAATAGACGTTTTGGAAAGTCTCTCGCCGGGTCAGCAGATTGTAAAAATCGTCCATGAGGAACTGATACGCCTGATGGGGTCCGTGCCGGCAAGAATAACCTATTCGTCTTCATCCCCATCCATATACATGCTGTGCGGCCTTCAGGGCTCGGGCAAGACAACGACCGCAGGCAAGCTGGCCGCCGTGCTGCGCAAGGATGGGAAAAAGCCCCTGCTTGCAGCCTGCGATGTATACAGGCCCGCTGCAGTAAAGCAGCTGCAGGTTATCGGCGGCCAATTGAACATTCCCGTCTTCGAGATGGGCACGGATGCGGATCCGGTCATCATCGCCCAGAAAGCGGTGGCACATGCGAAGTCCATGCTTTACGACGTCGTCATCATAGACACGGCCGGCCGCCTGCATATCGACGAACCCCTCATGGAAGAGCTCAAGCGCATCCGCCAGGCGGTGAAACCGCAGGAAATCCTGCTGGTCGTAGATTCCATGACAGGGCAGGATGCCGTGAACGTGGCCGGCGCTTTCAACGAAAAGCTTGGCATCGACGGCATCATCCTCACGAAGCTTGATGGGGATACCCGCGGCGGAGCGGCCTTGTCAACCAAAGCCATTACAGGGAAACCGATAAAATATGCCTGCATCGGTGAAAAGCTGGGTGATATCGAACCATTTTTTCCGGACCGGATGGCTTCCCGCATTCTTGGCATGGGCGACGTGCTTAGCCTTATCGAAAAGGCCCAGACTGCCTATGACGAGAAGTCCGCCATGGACCTTGAAAAAAAGCTTCGAACCCAGACATTCACCCTTGACGATTTTTTGGAACAAATGCAGCAGATCAAGAAGATGGGACCGCTTCAGGACCTGCTTGGCATGCTCCCCGGCGTGAATGCGAAAGCCCTCAGCGGCATGCAGTTCGACGAGAAGCAGTATGGACAGACGATGGCGGTCATACAGTCGATGACCAGGCGGGAACGCGGATATCCCAACGTCATCAACGCCTCGCGGCGCATCCGGATAGCCAAGGGCAGCGGAACGACCGTCCAGGACGTGAACCGGCTTCTGAAGCAGTTTGAAGACATGAAGAAGATGATGAAGCAGTTCTCCGGCCCCAATGGGAAAAAGATGCTCAAAGGACTGGGCGGCAACCGTCGCCCGTTCTGAAATGCATAGATATCATGAAGAAAAGGTGGTGAAACCTATGGTTAAAATGAGACTGAAAAGGATGGGCGCGAAGAAGATGCCCTATTACCGCATCGTCATCGCCGACAGCCGCTACCCTCGGGATGGCAAGTTCATCGTGCAGGTCGGTACCTACGATCCGCTGAAGAATCCTTCGGAAATAACTTTCGAAGCCGATTTGGCGAGGGAATGGCTCAATAACGGCGCGCAGCCCACGGATACCGTGAAAAAGCTGCTCAAGATCGCCGGAGTGACGGAGTAGTCAGTCAGAACCCGGGATGGCTGGCCACATGTGGACATGCCGTTGCGGTCTTTCAGATTTCCGCCGACTGGTTGGAGGTGCTGGCATGAAGGAATTGCTCGAACAAATTGCCCGCTCATTGGTGGATCATCCCGAGAGCGTCTCTGTCACGGAAGTGGAAGAGGAAAGCGAACTGATCCTTGAGTTGCGTGTGGCGGCTGACGACATGGGCAAGGTCATCGGCAAGCAGGGACGCATCGCCAAGGCGATCCGAGTGGTCATGAAGGCTGCTGCAGTCAATGAAAACCGCAGAATCGTCGTGGAGATTGTCCAGTGACTCATGACACAACAAAACAATGGGAATCGTAATCAAAAGAAATCGTCTTGAAAAATGACCGGCATGCCTCACGGTGTGCCGGTCATTTTCCTATCGTTTTCCGAATCATTTTCCAGTCATGTCCTATCATTTACCGAGTCATGTCCTATCATTTTCCGTGCGTTGTGCCGGCGAGTGGAACCGGTACCTCCGATTCAACTCCGGCAGAAAATCATGAGACTTACTTTGCGGAAATGTACCCTTCCGCCTTCAGAAGTTCGGCCATCAGGACGGCTCCTCCAGCGGCTCCGCGGACGGTGTTGTGGGAGAGGCTTACAAACTTGTAGTCGAACATCGTGTCGGCCCTCAGGCGGCCGGTCGTGATGCCCATGCCGTTTCCGTGATCACGGTCCAACCTGGTCTGCGGGCGGTTGTCCTCCTCGAAATAGGTGATGAACGGCTTGGGGGCGCTGGGCAGGGACAGCTTCTGGGGAATTCCCTCGAAGGCCTTCCATCTTGCGATGATTTCCTCCTTGGATGGTTTCCTCGCAAAGGATACGAAGGTGGCCGCAAGATGTCCGTCTGTAACCGGAACCCGGATGCACTGGGCTGTGATGAGAGGAGCCGTCGCCTTCAAGATGCCGGAATCCGTGACCGTTCCCCAGATGCGCAATGGCTCCTGTTCGCTTTTTTCTTCTTCTCCGCCGATATAGGGGATGACGTTGTCAATCATCTCCGGCCAGTCGGCAAAATTCTTGCCCGCGCCTGAAATTGCCTGGTAAGTGCATGCGACGACGCGCTCGATGCCGAATTCACGCAAGGGATGCAAAGCCGGCACATAGCTCTGGATGGAGCAGTTCGGCTTTACGGTGATGAATCCCCTGGAGGTGCCGAGACGCTTCTGCTGACGTTCGATGACGGCGTTGTGTTCCGGATTGATTTCAGGTATCACCATAGGGACATCGGGGGTCCAGCGATGCGCGGAATTGTTGGAAACGACTGGCGTGCCTGTTTTCGCATAGGCTTCTTCGAGCGCCTTGATTTCATCCTTCTTCATATCGACGGCGCAGAAGATGAAATCCACTTCGCCGGCGACGCCTGCAACGTCCGCCGCATTTCTGACTATGATTCCGGCAACGGAAGCGGGGATCGGCGTCGTCATCTTCCAGCGGCCTGAAACAGCCTCTGCGTAAGTTTTGCCGGCTGAACCGGATGATGCGGCGATGCCGGTCACTTCAAACCAGGGATGATGTTCGAGCAATGCGACAAACCGTTGTCCCACCATGCCGGTTCCCCCGACAATGCCAACCTTCAGTTTGCTTGACATGGATTCAACTCCTTTCGTGTCCTTGTGACACGCACAAATGTGCTTGATACGGATACATCTGATATTTTAATTATAAGGGAAAATGCATGGCGGATGCAAGCATCCAAAAACATTTATAACTTCAAAAACTTTATGTCTGCAAACACTTGCCACACTTCTGCCTAAGCAAACGCGAACATGATGGGAACGATTTTTGGAGAATGTTGTCCATTCTTTACCTTCATTGGCCAGACAACAGCTGAAACCCTTTCCGTTACTGTTCACACGGTGTAAGAACAGCTCAACCAAATTAAAAGCCGACACATGAGACTCTCACGTGTCGGCTTTTTATGATTGTCTA
>CAZFWQ010000295.1:0-1551 GCA_964522755.1 uncultured Oscillospiraceae bacterium
TTAAAAGTAAAACTCTTTGCAGCGGCTTCAGAACTTGGCAAATACAGGAAATCTTTAAACGGGTGTACGCCATTGCCATAAAAATAAACTGCGCTCCCGATTACCACAATGTGTCTATTGAACTCGTTTCCTCTTGGGTCATCACCAGTTATGAATGGGTCTTCTTGCCAATTCCCCACATGATCGAATATTTGCCATGTTCCCGGCAAATTGGTAACAATGACAACTGGGATTGTGTTTGTCACAGATTGTGCGGCAAATCCATCCAATATGCCTCCATCAGCAGCCATCACTGTTCCCGGGGAATACTTGACTGTAACGATATCTCCTCTTTGCAGTGCTGCACCAAGCGTCAGGTCGACCATGGCGGGGTCTGCATTCAAAGCTGCACTGCTTATGGCAACAGATGCCACTTCAGGGACATTATCGTATGAAATTCCATGGATTTCAACTGTAAAATTCCCAGAATCGGCTGAAGGATCTGCCATGGCTTTATCAAACAGCATAGTGACTTTGGTGCCGGTTGCATTTGTTGCCGCACTGACCAATAGTGGCGGTGTTATGGCAAATGATTGTATTGGAACCAACCCCAGCAGGAGCAGCAAAGCAAGCAGCAGTGACAATACTTTTCTTCCCATTGAAATTCTCCCTTCATGCACTGTGGAATTTTGCCATTTCATGACACCCATGAAAAACACAAAAGCCACCAGTCCGTCATCTCTGACAGCGGCAGCCGAACCATCCTGACACGAAGTGCCACAGACTTAAGCGTTACAATCAATGTTTATAGGCACATTGTGCTTTAGACTCCAAGCTTTGCGTCCCATGTTTTTACATGGTTTGCTTTTCACATCTCCCACAAACCCTTCGGCAAACACCGGCTTTCCTGATGGTGTTTGCTTCATCAATGAGTATTTGAATGAATGCTTGATGTCCTGTTTTTATGATTGTTGTGCTTATACTCCGCCTTTGCACCTCCATTTCATTCCTTTGGTCCAACAGTTCCGCTTCAACCTTCTGGACACCACAACAGTTCTGCTTCAACCTTATGGATCAATTCACTGATTCCATCTTATAGTCAATTTTCATTCTACTGTAATAATTTTACTCAAATGAAATCCTATTGTCAAATACAAAATGATGAGAATGCAGAATGATGAATGATGAGAATGCAGAATGATGAATGATGAGAATGCAGAATGATGAGAATACAGAATAATGAGAATACAAAATAATGAAAATGCAAAAGGAGCAAATCGGAATTACGAACCCGAACGATATGTGTTTCTCAGGAGGAACATATGGAAGCTCATTTTGGACCTGCTTTGTTGCCCTGGTCTTGATTCGTATTCTGGAACTGAAGATGAACAATGTGGAACTCCCGGATAACCGTGAGGGTTCCTTGTCCGGACAGGCATGTTCTTTTTCTTCCTTTAAAAACAGCAGATGCCTCAAACGCTTTATACATATGCGTTTGAGGCATCTGCCAGGCTTGTCGGCTGCAAAACTCAGGCTACCCCGGCAAACCGGATCATGTCAAGGAATATCTTC
>CAZFWQ010000295.1:1561-1985 GCA_964522755.1 uncultured Oscillospiraceae bacterium
GGAGAAGGAACACGAGGGCGAACGATATGACAAGTTCAGGCAACAGATATGAGCCGTTGTAAAGAACTGAATACAGGAGCGGATCCTGTCCCTCCGGCGCATAGGACGAGAAAACCACGACGCCGGACAGGACATGGGACGCGAAACGGCCAAGCATGGCAGCCACCGTGCCGATCACCATCCCTGAATACTTTTTCCCGAAGAAACCCGCCACTCCCATGAATCCGTACGCCACCGGGTAATCGAATATCAGGGATATCGGATGGAAGGAGTATTTCGCACCGAGGACGAAATCCAGCACGCCATAGAGTGCACAGACAAGCATGCCCTTTTTTCCACCCCAGCGGAAGGAAAATACAAGCAGCGGAACCATGGACCCAGCCGTGACGGATCCTCCCATCGGCATCGGGAAGATTTTTATCTG
>CAZFWQ010000295.1:1995-4761 GCA_964522755.1 uncultured Oscillospiraceae bacterium
AAAACAGTATCCACGCGCCAGCAAGAACAAAAAACCCCTGTGACCGATTCCGGCCAAAGAGGTTCACGCTGTGGTTCCACATGCATGGTGCACTCCCTACGCCGGCATTATCCGTCTCAGGTTCATGGGTCGGAACCTTGCGGTTCCCTCTCAGCCGGATTGTTCCAGCTCCCCAGTCGGTTGTTTTCAATTCGTGTCCATGTTATCGTCCCCGGTCTGTTTTGTCAAGGAGCATGGCTTCCTTGTGTTTGACCTCCTTGTGCCTTTTTTTTCCTTTTTGTTCCTTGAGTTCCCTCCGTACCATTCGGCCGGCTTTCCAGCGATCATACCAGGCGAGGAGGGCGAGCATCGGCGCACTTACTGCCGCCGTTGTGGCTTTGACTAGTTCAGGCAGCCGGCTGAACTGGTCCGGGGTATCAAGAATCAGATAAGTCCATGTGGCGGCAGGCCTGGAAGGTCCTTGGGCGATGTCCGATATCCTTCCATCCTCCGTGACCATTCCTGCAAACCACTTTGTCATTTCCTTCCCCAGCTGCTGCCACATGGCTTCAAACAGGGATATGATTTCCTTGTGAAACACATCAACCGGGTTGATGTGCCCAAATGCGGCAAGGTGAACGCCTTCCCGTATGGACGCCACCTCTTCGAGGTAATCGGCCCAGCATTTGTCAAGCAATGTCAGCCACAAATGACGTTCAAACTTCGTCACGGTTTCCCGACCGGATGCCGTGACACAAGCCCCGTAAAGATCCGGCAGCAGGTTTTCTGCCGAAGGTTCCGGCATACCGCCTCCCAACACGGTCATCCGCGCCCTCCGCACCATCAGCCGCTGCTGTTCCGGCATCTCCGCATACTTCGCAAGCGAATGCCGGATATCTTCATGATAACCTTCCACCAGTTTCTGCCCTGCGTCGAAGGCCCTGGTGAAAGCAGGATCTCCCCATACCGAAATCCCATTCCGCATGCGCATCCTGAGCCTCTCGGGAAGCAAATCGGAAAATCCGTTGCGGACAAAGAGGTCGTCTTCAAGGCTGATGTGGAACCGGCTTTCCCCCGGATCCCCCTGGCGGCCAGAACGGCCACGGAGCTGCATATCCACCCGGCGGTGCTCATGCCGGGCTGTTCCGAGCACAAGGAGTCCACCTGCCGCGGCAGCCGCATCCCGCCATTTCTGGTCTGAACCGCCCAGGCGGATATCTACGCCCCGTCCAGCCATGTTGGTCGATACCGTGACGGCGCCGGGCATACCCGCTTCGGCAATGATGGCAGCCTCTTCGCCATCATTCCTCGCATTCAGGACCCGGCAGGGAATCCCCTCCGCCAGCAGCCTCCGGGCAAAAGCTTCGGATTCGGCCACGTCAACCGTGCCAATCAGGACAGGACGTCCCTTTCCATGGTTTTCCATCGTATCACGGCAAACCTCATCCCATTTTTCCTGCCGGCTGGGATGCACCGTATCCGGATGATCCTTGCGGATGCAGGGCCGGTGCGGCGCGACAGAAATCACTTTCAAACCATAAACACGTTCCAGTTCGCCGGCGGATGTGCGAGCGGTGCCGGTCATCCCGCTCAGGTGGGGATACATCCTCAGAAAATGCCGAGTCGTCACGGTTCCGAGCATTCTGCCGTTCCTGCTGACGGGAAGCCCCGCCTTCACTCCAAGCGCTTCCTGCAGCAAAACGGGCCAGTGCCTGTTGTCCGAAATTCTTCCGGTGTGAGGATCCACCAGGAGGATCCGCCCGTCCCGGATGATGTATTCACGGTCTCGATCGATGAGGAACCGTGCTGTCAGCGCAGCGTGGATACGCGCCAGCAGCCCGTCCGCTTCACATTCATATAGGTTTTTCACTCCAAGCTGCGCTTCCATTTTCCCGATGCCTGAATCCGACAGCGTAACCTGCTGCTCATTGCGGTCAAGAATCAGGTCCGTCATTCTTGACAGGGAGGCAACAGCCTGGGAAATGCGAACCACGCTTTCCGGATCCGCCTCGGAACCTCCGGCCAAAACCATGGGGATGCGCGCCTCGTCGATAAGCAGGGAATCCGCTTCATCCACGATGGCCGCATGGAAAGGCCGCTGTACAAGGTCCTCCCCATCAAGGACAAGGCCGTCGCGAAGATGGTCGAAACCGGATTCGCGTGCAGTGAGCCAGACTACATCCGCCCGATAGGCCTTCCGGCGTTCGGATGAAGTGCTTGCCGCCGTCACGCAGCCCGTGGTTTTTCCAAGCAGCCGGCAGATTGGACCCATCCACCGGTAATCCCGATCTGCCAGGTAATCGTTGAAAGTAAGGATGTGAACCCCATTCCCGTCCATTCCGAGCCAGATGGCAGTCAGCACGGCGGAAAGTGTTTTTCCTTCCCCTGTCGGCATTTCCACCACGCATCGAGATTTCATCACAAGGGCAGCCTCAACCTGATTGGGATGGATGGCAAATCCGAGCACGCGGCGGGCGGCTTCGCAAACTGCAGACATGACGACGCGGCAAAAGAAATCCGGATCGTCAGACCCCGGAACTGCGGCACTGCGGATTGTGTCCGCCAGTTCCTCATCCGACAGGGATTTCAATGACAGTGACCTTTCCAAAATGGCTTCAACCTGGTGGGAAATGCCGGATAAAGCACTATTTGCGCTATGTTTTCCGCCAAGATCCTGCTGCGCTTTCATTGCAGTGCCAATCCGCACCTTCTCAGCCTGTGCCTTGCCAGCCTTTGCCTTGCCAGCCTGTGCCTTGCCAGCCTTTGCCTTGCCAGCCTGTGCCTTGC
>CAZFWQ010000296.1:0-4740 GCA_964522755.1 uncultured Oscillospiraceae bacterium
ACGAAGATCAATGAAAAGACCGCCAATTTTTTCACACGAGGGCTGGACCGTGTGTCGGAAACCGCGAGGCAGCTTGGCACAGCCATGTCTGGGGCGCCGGAAACCTTCATGAAAAGTCTGTATCTGAATGAATATATCCTTTCGGCTTTCAAGAATTGGACAACACCTGATGACGGAATCCCCCAGGAAATCGGATGGGGCAGGAATCCTGACAAAACTGTCTTTTCAAAGGGGGAAACCGAATATGTCCTGTTCGGGTCCCCAGTGGAATCAGAAAACCTTGCCGCAATGAAACGGTCCCTCTTTGCCACACGACTCGCCATGAACCTGCTTCATGTATACACGACGCCAGCGAAAGGATCGGCAACCCTGGCACTGGCGACCACCCTGGCTGGCTGGACCGTGTTCGGCATTCCTGTTGTTCAGAATTTTTTGATGATATCATGGGCGGCGGCTGAATCCTGCATCGATTTGGACAAACTGTGCAAGGGGGAAGAGGTTCCGATTGTCAAAACTTCTTCCAGCTGGTATTTGGATCCGGGGAGTGTGAAGGAAGAACTTGTAAATAAGCTTCTTCTCGATCCTGCCAGGCAAAAGGTGTCAAAATTGATTGGAAATGGTTTGAATTCCGCTGAAGAGGCAGTACAGGAAACAATAGGCGGCTGGATTGACGCCGGGGTGGATGAAGTTTTCGCCCCGCTTGAAGTAAAATGCCTGGATTTCGGAGAGGCAGCATCCGATGTCGTTCTCAGTGAAACAGCGGAAATGCCGAAAGCCATCACCGATACGGTTTCCCTCCTTGTCGGCCAGTTGCCGGTTCCCGAACCTGCCGGGCAATTGATGGAAGGATTTGAAGGAATTCTCTCCCTCTGGATGGATACCCTTCGCAAGACATGCGCGGAAACCGTGAAACTTGAATCAACCCGTCAAGTGGCGGCTCTTCGGGAAATGGTGAAGTCGGAAATCCGAAACAGCCTTTTCAAATCGCTTTTTTACAGTGCTTTGGTAACCCAGGCCAGAGAAACAGCGACAGAACTGACGGATGCGGGATTCGACGCCATCGGCAGGCAGGCGGACAACCTTTTCGGGGAGGGAACGGGCATGCGCGGCCTGAAGGCGGGCATTGCAGGACGCATGATGACAATGGACTACAGCGAGTACGCGGCGATGTACCTGCTGCTTGTGCCCGAAACCCTCAAAACATCACGCGTAGCGGACCTCATGCAGCTGAACCTTGAACGGATGGCTCCCGATGTCCGGATGCCGATGAAGCAAAGGAACACGGCTGTATATCTGCGAACGGAGGTGGCAATGGACTTCTGGTTTCTCCCTGACAAGTGGATGAAGAAAACAGGCTTCGGGTTGATTCAGGCAGAATGGGGGCAGGGTTATTGAGATGGGAGCGCGTTATCATGATTCCGCGATGGGAAAGACAAAGCAGGGCAGCGCGACGGTCGAAGCATCCATCACGCTGCCGATATTTCTCATGGCTGTCATGGCCGTGGTCTCCCTCATGCAGTATCCCGTCGCCTGCCGGCAAGTGGGAGGAGCCATGTCCGATGTTGCGCGCATGTTGTCAGCCGGGGGTTACCTTGCGCACCTTTCAGGCTTGCAGGCAGTGGGGAAGGATGTTGACCGGATTGCAGCGAACGGGTTTGTGATAGGAGGTGATAAGCTCAATGAAGTGACAGATGCCCTCACGTCACTGGCCGCTGTTCCTTCGGACAGTCAGGGCGCCGGCGGCGTCGCAGGGGGAAACACGCAATACCCTTACAAGAACCCTGCCGGAGCCGCAGAGGCATTCATGGATTTGAGCAGGGCTCTTACATCCGGGGGTGGCCAATGGGTCGGCAAGGCATATGACTCAGTATTGAATGATATTGTTCTTGCTTTGTCGACGGCAAGACTGAGCCAGTCTGTCAATATTTCGCGCAGTGACAACGACCCCTGGAGGCAGCTGGGCATCCGGGATGGCGCGGAAGGGGTGGATTTGTCCAACAGCCATTATTTTTCAGAGGACGGGACCATTGAACTGGTAGCCGTATATACCGTCAAGCCCCTTTCACTGTTCGGTGTCGCTCCGGCAATAAAGTGCTGCAGCCGCATCCGCGTCGTTGCCTGGGGTGCGGGCATCGGACCGGCATTGCGTCGGCCGCCGGCCAAGGCAAATGATGAAACAGCCGGCAATGGAACAAAAACGAGCCTGTGGAACTTTGGAAATGATGCATCGCAACTGTGGCAGAGGGGGAAGACGATAGAAGACGCCGAACTGGATAAGCTTGAAAAGGAGACCATTGGAACTGGGGCGGTTCTTTTCCGGGCATCTGCGGTGCAGCCTGGATATGACGCCTTGTCTGCAGGGATGGATATCAACCGCGCAACCGCGTTTCAGAAGCATGAATCCTTTCCTTGCGGCATATCGCGATAACCCATCAGCAGTAAAGGATTTGGCAAGGAAACTGGCAAGCCGCATGCCGGATATGGGAGAACGGATCCCGGCAGGGAAAAACGCACTTTCCATGACCATCAGCGCAGGATGCCTGAAGATCATCGTGCCTGAAAACGCTCCGGACTGGCTGGATGCCGCGATGAGGGAAGTGAATGCCGAAATGGCCGGGACGGGGATATCACTGGAGCTGATACGGGGGTATGGAACGTATGATGGTCCCGGCACCCAAACCGTCACCGAAATAAAATGAATCAGGAGGCAATCGTTGGATACGATATTTCAAAATCCCAATATGGAGCCTTGTTTTCAAACCCTGTCGGGCCAAGGCGCGATGACCCTTGACATACCCGGCGAAAACAAATTGCTGCCATACCAATGGCGAATGCTGCAGGAAAATCCGGTTGCCGGGCTGCTGCAGATTTCCAGCATCCATAGGGACAACCGGGCCATGCTGTCATGGCGCGTTACGTCGCTGCAGCCGCTGTCCCTTCTGTTCGAACGCCGATGCCGGACTGTGCCTGACATGATGCATCTCGTCAGGCAGCTGTACCGGATCCTCTCCCGCATGGAAGACCTGCTGCTGGATTCCGAAAGACTGCTGCTGGACAATCGCTACATGATGGCGGATCCGGTTTCCATGGACCTGCAGCTGGCTTATGTCCCCCTGGCTGAATGTGATTTTGGAGTAAATTCTGTAAAGCGGCTTCTGCAGCAGTGGATCATGGGAGACTGCCGTCTCGCCGGAAATGAATCCAGGGGTCTCCCGGAACTTGTCACGCTGCTCAATCATCCTGAATTTCAGTGGAGCCATCTGGGTGCAGTCTGCAATGAACTGCCATTGAATGAAATTCTATCTGTGCCGGAAGCATGCCGCCTTGAAAAGAATCCTGAGTGCAAAGATGAAATGCAGCATAAGCATGAACCAGTGAGAAAAAACGATACGATACGGAAAAATGATACGGTACGGAAAAATGATTCATGGCAAAAAAAAGACATGCTTCAGAAGATCGAGTCCTCATCAAATTGCGCATCCATTCGGAAAAATGAGCCGGCACACACGGGAAATCCATACGGAAACAGGCTGGACGTGTCGGTCCGCCTTCCATGGAAAGAGGGTTTGCAGTTCAATCGACCGCCCGGCGGGAAGTATGGAAAAAATGGAATTCTGCGTATCATTGCCCTTCAGGTTCCAGTATTGCTCATTCTTCTTTTTGCACTCTCCGGTGGGTTGAAGGGCAGCAACGGAACCGGCGGAACTGCTGCTTGGGCTGGATTCATCCTTGTTTTGACGGCGCTTGAAGCATTTGCGTTCATGCGGCAACCTGTCGGGCAGGAGGATGGGAAGGCGAATTGCAAAGAAAGAGACAAGGCGAATGGAGGGGGGAGAGACAAGGCGAATGGCGGGGAGAAAGACAGGGCAAATGGCAAGGCTATGACATCCGAACGCATGTATCCAGCCTGTGAATCAGAAACGAAGCGGTCCACCCAGGCCGATTCATCACTTTCAAACCGATGGATCCCGGATGTGACGGACGCTCCGCAGCTTCCAGCTTCCTGCAGCGATGCCGGAGATTTCGAAGCACTTGGTCAAACGCAGCGTCTGCCGGTTGGAAATGGCAGGCATTTGCAATACATAAGCAAGAATGGACGACAAGCCAGGATGGATCTCGACAAGATGCCTTTTGTACTTGGACGATATCGAGACCAGGTGGACGGTTGTCTGGAACATCCCGCTGTCGGCAAAATCCACGCTGAAATTCGTGAAACGAAGGACGGTCTGAGTCTTGTGGATCTCAACTCGAAAAACGGTACAAGCATAAACGGAAACAGCATCTTTCCATACCTTGCCGTTCCGATCGTGCCCGGAGACGTTATCAGGCTGGCCAATGAAGAGATTACATACGCATGCGATGCAGAAAGGAATCATTCAAGAATTCCTGCAGAAGACCACGCTTGGAAGAGTTCATAAACCAGGACCATGGTCTGGTTGTTGATTCTGTGAAGGCTTAATGTATTCTTTATGCGATGGGGTGAAGCGACACGGGCATTCGAGTGATATAATGGGTTCAGTTCGAAAAGACAGTTTCTGCATGACTGCTTATGTAAGCTGGTTTCTTTCACATTCATCATGACATGGCAGCTGTCAACGGCACAAATCGATGGAGGTCTTCCACATGAAGTACGGCAAGACAAAAATGGCTTCCGGTCATGTCCGCGCAAGGCAGAAACTTGACGTTCTTGAGCTTTCGCTATTTTGCCATCAATTTGCGCTTGTGATGAAATCCGGCATA
>CAZFWQ010000297.1:0-4731 GCA_964522755.1 uncultured Oscillospiraceae bacterium
GAATACAATGGGTTGCGCAGCACAAGTGCGGACTGAGGGATTTCAGTTCCCATTCCTATCTGATACAATGAAGCGGAGCGGAAGCAGTGTCTTCAAGATGAAATGTTCTGTCAGAAAATCGTCAGGGGAGAGAGTATGATCCCATTTGAAAATGAGGTCCGGATCGCCTGTGCCGTATTGATGGAAAAATATAAGCCGGAGAAGATGTCATGGAATGCATGCGTATCATGGACAGAATCCTTTTGATTGTCGGACAGACAGGATAACTGACTTTGTGTTGGCAGAATTTACACGTGTTCAAATGCGGAAAGGGGCAATCATCATGACAAACCCGATTATCAGAGGCAAAGAGACGATGGGTTCCAGAGAGCGCGTGCGCAAGACCTTCGCAATGGAAAAAACAGATCGCGTGACTGTTGGCTATGACACGAACGACGGGGTTCATGCCCGGTTTTCGAAAGCACTGGGGATTCCCGACGGCAACATGGAATTAGTCCGACAGGCCATCGGCGTGGATTATCGCGGCGTCGGCGCGCCGTATACCGGCCCTGAGCTTCACAAGGTTCCCGAAGGCAGGATGGTGAACCAGCTCGAAGGCTGCATCATGCGTTGGGTGGGGCATGAGGGCGGCGGCTATTGGGACTTCTGTGATTTTCCGCTCGCTTACGCGGAAGATGAACAATTTGACAGTTTCCCGGTGCCGAATCCGGATCATTTTGATTATGAGTCGGCCCTGGCTCATGCGAAATCGTATGACAACCAGTATGGCTTGTTTGTTGGAGGTGCCGGCACGCCGGACATCATCAATTCCAACGGCCGGATCATGGGCATGGAGGATGTGCTGTGCCATATCGCCACCGGCAATGAAGCGGCATTGCGTTTTATCGCAAGACGCGCGGATTTTCAGCTGAAGAACCTGGAGCGGACACTGGACAAATGCAAGGGGCACATTGACTTCATGTGGCTCGGGGAAGACCTCGGGACACAGATTGCGCCGATGATCAGCCTGGACCTTTACAAGAAAGTCCTGAAACCCATACACAAAATATTCTGCGATTTGGCTGGCGCTTATGGTATCCCGGTCCTCGTCCATACCTGCGGGTCATCAAGCTGGGCTTATGAGGATTTCATTGAAATCGGCGTCCGCGGGGTTGACACATTGCAGCCTGAAGCGGCCAACATGAGTCCGTCCTACCTGACGGAGCACTTCGGCGGCAGGCTTTGTTTCCGCGGATGCATATCGACGGCGGGACCATTGGCCTACGGGAACGTCGCGGATGTGGAGCGAAACTGCAGGGAGACGCTGGAGATCATGATGCCCCATCGCGGCTACCATTTCGCCCCGACCCACCAAATCCAGGACAACACGCCCGAAGAGAACATCATCGCCATGTACAACGCAGCCCATGCGTACGGCCGGTACTGAGGCGGAACAGCTTGAAATGCAAGCAATCGGGAGGATGTTTTCATGAGGTCATCAGGTATCAGCCAAATGACAAAACCAGAGAGGGTCCTTGCGACCATGGCCCTTGAAGAGACCGACAGGACACCCGTATATGACATCCTGCTCAACGACGCGCTGATTGAACATTTTTCCGGAAAGTACCCACCGGTGGGCGATGCCGGGCTGAAACTCAAATGCAAGGCCATCTCCAGGATGCTCGACATGACGCGGATGGCAGGATTCGCGCCGAATGAACCCGGGGAGGAAACCGATGAATACGGATTTGTCAGCCGGCACGGCAGGTGGCTCTCCCTGGGCATCAGTCACAGGCCATTTCATGATGTGATTGGGGCGGTGGAGTGGCTTCGCAGGTATACGGAACGGCTTCATGAGGATATCGATCTGCTGAAAATCAAAACCGCTTTTCTCGAGGATTTTCAGAAACAGAGGAGTTACATCGGGGATGACACGGTCATCCTGCATCGTGAAAGCGGGACAGGTCTCGATGATGTAAGGCATAGGCTGGGATTGGAGTTGTTCTCCTATATCGCGGAAGATGAACCGGATCTGATTTCCGAGTTTCTGAAATTGTCCACCGCGCGTGAAGTGCGGATCATCCACGCCATCGCCGATGCGCGCCTTTCCCCATGCGCCCTTACCTATGGCGATATCGGGTATAATCACGGGCTGATGCACTCCCCGGCCTGGCTTGGCAAGGATTTCTTCCCGAGAATCAGGGAACTCAACGATGCATGGCATGAACATGGCGTCAAATGCCTTTTCCATTCCGACGGCAACATCATGTCCGTGATGGATGACCTCATGGATACCGGAATCGACGGGCTCAACCCGATAGAAACGCTTTCGGGAATGAATGTGGGTGTATTGAAACGCCGATATGGCGACCGCATTTTCCTTACCGGGGGCATAGACATGAGCCAGCTTTTGTCCGGCGGCACACCGGAAGAGGTGCTTGAAGTGTGCAGGGCAACTTTGGAAGAAGCGCCAAACGGATATTTCATAGGTTCCACGACGGAGATTGACGAGTCTTCAAGACTGGAAAATGTTCTGGCCATGCTTCAGGCCGTGGGGGTGGCATCATGAACGCAAGGGAACGTGTCCTGAGATCGATGAGAAGGGAAGGGGGACTTGACCGGCTGCCGTTTGAGATCAGCTGGGGTGCCTTCACCCCTTCCTTGATGGAAACATACCGGAGGGAAACCGGTACTTCTTTGTCCCCTGATGAGTTTTTCGACTTTGACACCAGGTCGGTTGACATCGGTAAAACGGCGTTGCCACGAAATCCTGCCCGATATTACGATTTTCCGCTGCCGGCCGAGGCTTCCTTCAATGAATGGGGCATGGGCTCGGTGCCTGGATCCATGGAACATTTCGTGGAGTCCAGGTTCCACCCGCTTGCAACGGCCATGAACGCCGGGGATCTTGAAAACTACGATTGGCCCGACATCGATGCTCCTTACCGGTTTGACGGGATGAGTGAGAAAATCCGCGCTTACCACGACCGCGGCTACCCAGTCCTCGGTGAATTGTACTGCACGATCTTTGAAACAATCTGGCAGCTTCGCGGGATGGACAACATGCTGATGGATTTCCTTGACAATGAGGAAATGGCGCATGCCCTCTGCGACAGGCTTGGCGGGATGCGCTGCAGGCAGGCGGCCATGTACGCGGGGCTGGGGGTAGACGTCATCCGCCTCGGTGACGATGTCGCGACGCAGCGCGGCCTGATGATGAGCCCCGCCATCTATAGACATTTTCTGAAGGAACCGACGCGGCAAATCATAAAAGCCGCAAAGGAAGTGAATCCGGATGTTCTTGTCTTCATGCATTGCGACGGAAAAGTGGAGGATTTGATCGAAGACTACATTGACATCGGGGTGGACATCCTCAATCCCATTCAACCTGAGTGCAACAATTTCAGTCGGATTGCAGACTGCTATTCCAACCGCATCTCCTTCTGGGGAGGGATTGGAACGCAATCCCTCATGCCGTTTGGCACGCCGGACGACATCCTGGCGGCTGTTGCGCAAATGAATCATCGGTTCAAGGAAAAAGGCGGCATGCTGATTGCCCCTTCGCACATATTGGAGCCGGAGGTGCCCTGGGAAAATGTCGCTGCATTTGTAAACGCGGTGAAAGACCGGCATGCCTGACGTTTGCGAATACGGCGAAAGCCCGGGTGCATCTGTTTTTGTAAACGCGGTGAAAGACCGGCATGCCTGACGTTGAAGCGGTATAATCAAGAGAATGGCACATGGATTCTGGAAATTCACATGAGTGCATTGCGCAGGAGGGTTTTCAAATGGAAAAGGGGCAGCAGAGAATGTCATTGGAAAAGCTGCAGGCATGGGAGAATCTCGGGTACGGCATGTTCATCCACTTCGGCATGAGCACGTTTGACGGAAGAGAAATGTCGCTGGGAGACAAACCCTCGTCCGCTTATGCGCCGGATCAGCTTGATGTGGACCAGTGGATGCAGGTAGCGAAAAATGCGGGGATGAAATATTCGATCCTCACAACCAAGCATGTTTCCGGGCACAGCCTGTGGCCTACGGAATACAACGATTATCATGTGGGCACCAGCGGCAACACGACCGACGTAGTGGGCGAATTTGTAAAAGCCTGCAGGAAATACGGCATCATGCCGGGTTTTTATTACTGTTCATGGGACAACCACAATCTGTTCGGTTCGTCCACTCCAACCATGTCGACCTGGCAAACCGCCTATACGACTGCGGAATACCAGCAGTTCCAAACCAGCCAGATCACGGAGCTCCTCACGAAGTACGGTGAAATCGGCGAAGTATGGGTAGACATCCCCAAGGTTCTGCCAAGGGATTATCGCAACAAGCTTTACAACCATATCGCCTCCCTGCAGCCGAATGCCATCATCATGTTCAATAACGGAGTCGGTGACGGAAGCAGTCTGTCCGTCGAAAACACATTGCCGTCGGACATTGTCGCCATCGAAAGGTTCCTGCCCAACAGCGCCGACGGATATAACCCCTGGCATGACATGGAAGGCAAAAAGTGCTATATACCAGGAGAAGTGTGCGACCCCATCGGCAAGGAATGGTTTTATGTGGAGGGAGACAAGGCGAGGTCCGATGCGGAACTGCTGGGCATGTACCTGGTTGCGAGGGCAAGGAAAGCGAACCTGCTCCTTGATGTCGGACCGGACAGGCACGGCCTGATCCCGCAGGCGTCGATTGACGCGCTGTACCGCCTTAAGGCCAATATCGACAAGGTGAACCTGATATGAGCAT
>CAZFWQ010000298.1:0-4727 GCA_964522755.1 uncultured Oscillospiraceae bacterium
AAACGGATTCCCAAACTCCTCCGGCGCGCGGTCCGGGGTGTGCGGATCCCAGTAGTTCACATGAAGGAACCAATGGTCGGAAGCCGCATTGCGGTTAATCCAGTCCAGGGCGGCAGGGGTGATTTCCTCGGCAGATTCTCCCCCGCCCTTGCCCGTATTGTACATTTCGTTGAAACCGGCATAGAACGTCCATGCCGCATGCCGTTCCGCGAACTGGCTGATGGAAACAGTCCTTAACCCGGCTTTTCGAAAGACGGCCGGAAGGCTCTCGAACGCCAGCGTATCCCGGAATCCCCTGGGTTCCCCTTCAAGGCGGATATCCGCCGCCGTGCCGCCATGGCCGACGGCGCCGGTATGAATGCCGAACCGGCCGCTCATCAGTGCTGCGCGGGACGGCAGGCACGGCGCGTCCGAGCAGAAATAATTGTCGAACCGGACGCCCTGCGCCGCGATGCGGTCCAGGTTCGGCGAGGTGTTCCTCGGATAGCCGTAGCACCCGAGATGGTCTGGTCGCAGTGTGTCAAGGTCTAGAAACAGGACCCTCATGTTGATTCCTCCCTTTCGAATACATTTCCGCAACTTCCCGAAGTCCCGGGACGGCATGGTTGAAAAATCGCTTGTACGCTTCACAGTGAAGATTGAGAATGGGCAGTCCGTCCCTGAATGGTTCCCTGGAGCGTCGGCATCCTCCCCGACATAGTGTTTTCCAGGTGCAGCCGGCGCAAGAAAGATCTTCCGTAAGGGAGGTCTCGATGAACCGCCTGGCATTGGGGGACGCGCGCATCTCATGGAAACCGTCTGACCGGATGTCTCCCACCTTCCATTCATCAAGCACATAGAAATCGCAAGGATAGACGCTGCCGTCCGCTTCCACAACGAACTGGCACGTGCAGCGACCGGACATGCCGCAGGCTTCGGGTGGAGCGCCCAGCATCATGCCCGCGAGGTTGTCGAACCAGCGGATGCTTATGGGGTTTCCCTTCATGGCGTCATCGTGCCAAAGGTCAAACAGTGAAATCAGGAATGATCCGAACCGTTCCGGCGTAAGGGAGTGAGCCTGTTTGAAAGGTTCTTCCCCCAGCGGGTCAAGACATGGGATGAACTGGAGGAAGTCAAATCCTTCATGGCGGAAAAACCGGTATGTCTTTTCCGCGTGACGAGCCGACCAGCCGGTTACCACTGAAAGGATGTTGAATTCGGCCCCGGCCGCCTTCAGGTGCGCGATACCCGCCATCACCCGGTCAAAGGATCCGCGTTCCCTTGCATCCGTCCGGTTCGCATCATGAATATCCCGTGGTCCATCCAGCGAGACGCCGGTCAAAAAGTGATGCTTCGCGAGGAACCGCGCCCATTCCGCTTCAATGGCGATTCCGTTCGTTTGGATGGCATTATGGATCTGCACATGCTTTGTGTTGTATTTTTCCTGCAGTTCCACCAGCCGCCGATAAAAATCCAATCCGGCCAATGTGGGCTCTCCGCCCTGGAATGCGAAAGTGCATTGCCCGTCTGCAAACAAAAGGGCGCGCTGCACAAGTGCTTCCAAAACGCTGTATTCCATGACGCCGTGGGATGCGGTGGTCCGCTTGTCTGCAACGTCATGGTAGAAGCAATAGCGGCAGTTCAGGTTGCACAGGCTGGAAGCCGGTTTGACGAGCAGGCTCAATGACGGCATGATACCTCCTTCACATGAAAACGGAAACCGATCCGACGAAGCGCGATGCGGGCAAGGGAACAGCAAGCGTTGTACGCAGTTCGGGCATCACCGCCGGCAGTACCGTATATAGCAGGATGCCCGCGACCATGGCGATGCCGACCAGCGTAACCGGATGCACCTTGAAAACCGCCAGCAGCAGGACAAACAGGATGAACAGCAAAACGCCGCGGATTTCCAGCACGCTTCCCGGCTGCCCGACAAGGTTTTGAAACCAGCCGGGTCCGTATGGAAGACGGAACAACGCGGTTTCAGCGATACGGATGGCTGCCGCTGCAATAAGCCCCGCCACAGCTGGACGGACGCAATGGAAAATGGATCTCTGCAGGGGGTGCTCGCGGTATTTGAAAATGAAGCCGGACAATGCGAGGATGAGGATGAGGGATGGCAGCGCCACGCCCAAGGTGGCAACCAGTCCGCCAGTCAATCCGGCTGCCCTGTACCCGACAAAAGCAGCCGCATTTGCGGCAATGGGACCCGGCGCTATCTGCGCGATGGCAATGATATCCACGAATTCGCCAGGAGTCACCCAGCCAAAGCGCAGCACTTCATGCTGGATGAACGGGATCATGGCGTATCCTCCGCCAAAGCTGAACAGGCCAATCTGGAAAAAAGATGCGAAAAGCTGCAGCAGAATCATTCAGTACCTCCCGTCCGAATTGTCTTGCCTTTGTTTGGAAACAGAAGATACAGGAAGAACCCGAGCAAGGCGGAGCCAAGAATGACGAACAGGATATGGACTTGGAAAAACACGACAAGCATCGTCGACAGAAATGCGAGGATCCATCCCAGGGCATCCCGGACAGATGTCTTCCCGACTTCCCAGACTGCGACCGCCATCAGGGCGACAACAGCCGGTCTTAAGCCGTGAAATGCGGCCTGCACCAGCGGTTCATTCTGAAAGCGGCCAAAAAAGGCCGCGATGATCGTGATGATGGCGAAGGATGGCAGAATCACTCCGGCGGTGGCCGCCAGACCCCCCCGATTCCCCGCGAGCCGCTTACCGATGAGTGTGGCGGCATTGATGGCTACTGCTCCTGGAACCGTCTGGGCAAGCGCCAGCACATCCACGATTTCCCCGTCCTCCATCCACCTCCGCTTTCCTGCCATTTCACGCTGTATGAGCGGAATCATGGCAAACCCACCTCCGAATGTGAAGAGGCCGATTTTGAAAAACGCCGTGAAAAGGTCCCTGTACCTTGGATTGGCCATGCCCTGATCCAGGCGATTCACGTTGATAACCGGTTTTTTCTTCATGACTCCCTCCCTGTATCCCCAATGAATCCCGGACAGACGAGTCGAACTTCAATCCAAACTCTTCCGGAACCTCAGAATGGCGAGGCTTAAAATTGCCAGCATGAACCCGCCCAGCATCAATGTGTTTTTCCACAGGAACTGCATCCCCACGCCTTTTAGGACAATACCGCGAAGGATCTCGAGAAAATAGGTGAGTGGGATTGCATTACCGAACGCAGCGATGAACGGTGGCATTGCCTCCCGCGGGAAAATGAACCCGGAAAGGAGGATGCTGGGCAGAAGGACGAACACCATGGCCATCATCGCCTGAAGCTGCGTCCTGGCAAAAGTGGAAATGAGCATGCCCATGGCCAGCGAACACAGGACAAACAGGAATCCGATGGACAGCAGGAGGGGCAGGCTGCCCGCCACGGGTATCCCGAACCAGAACATGCAGATGGACAAGGCGAACAGGAAGCCGGCATACCCGATGGCGACATAGGGAACAAGCTTTCCCATGATCAGTTCGAATGAGCGGATTGGCGTGACGATCAGCTGTTCTATCGTGCTCCGCTCCTTCTCGCGCACCAGCGCGAAGGCCGTCAGCATCAGGGTGATGTTCTGCAGGATGAGCCCGACGAGTGCGGGAATGGTGAACCGGACGCTTTGCATTTCCGGATTGAACCAGACCTTCGCCGTCACCCGGACGGAAGGCGCTTTCAAGGCGAGTCCGCCCATGCGGCTCAGTCTTTCATTCAGCAGTTCACGCGTGGCCATCTCTGAAACCAGCATGCCGCTGTTGTACGCCGTGCGGGCTGTCGTGGGATCGGTCCCGTCCACGATGAGCTGTGGCGCAGCGACTTCACCCCTCTGTATTTTCCGGTCGAAGTCCGCGGGGATGATCAGTCCCACCTTGATGACATCCGCATTGACTGCATCCCGTATCTCCTGTTCATTGCCCACAAAACCGTCGATCCGGAAATAACCGGACGCCGAGAAGTGCTCGATGAAAGCCCTGCTTTCCGCAGTCCGGTTCAGGTCCAGAACAGCGGTCGGCACTTGATCCACTTCCGTATTCACAGCGTATCCGAAGAGGAACATCATCACGATGGGCATCATGATCGGCATCATCATGCTGATGCGGTCCCGCCTCACCTGAATGAACTCCTTCTTGACAATGGCGATGAACCGCTTCCAGGAAAACAGTTTGCGTTTGGGTACCCTAGCGGCGGTTTCCCTAATTCTCATGGATGAACCTCATTTCCTTGAATGTGCCGGCAACTGCACGCCCCGTCACCTGCTCGACGCGTTGGATGAACACGTCCTCCAGGTTCCGCGCTCCCGCTTGGCCTGAAATCAGGTTCTGCGGCGTGTCATGGTCGATGATGCGGCCATCGAGGATGAAACTGACGATATCGCAGCTTTCCGCTTCATCCATGTAATGGGTCGTAACAAGTATCGTGATGCCCTGGCGGGACAAGGCATGGATGATCTCCCAGAACACGCGGCGTGAAACTGGATCGACCCCCGCCGTAGGCTCATCCAGAATCAGCAGTTCCGGCTTGTGTATCAGCGCGCAACCCAGCGCCAAACGCTGTTTCCATCCGCCGGACAAGGTTCCGGCCAGTTTCCTTTCCTTGCCTTCCAGGTTGGCCATCATGATCAGGTCTTCTTTTCGGCGGTTCCTGATTTCCTTTGACAAACCGTATACTCCCGCATAAAAGTCGAGATTCTCATCGACGGTCAGGTCCTCATACAGTGAAAACCGCTGTGACATGTA
>CAZFWQ010000299.1:0-4697 GCA_964522755.1 uncultured Oscillospiraceae bacterium
CATGTTCTACATGGGAACGGATTTCCGAAAGCTGAAGGCTCCCTTCATCTGGTATGACATCCTTCATGTCGCCGATGTCCTGAGCCGTTGTCCGGGGAGGGAAAAGGACCCGCGCCTTCTGGAAATGGCAAACCTGATCATCGGTCAGTCAGACAAGGAGGGCCGATATACGCCGCAGTCGGTCTGGAAAGCGTGGGCTGATTGGGAATTCGGACAAAAGAAGGTTCCGTCACGCTGGCTCACCTTCCTCGTGCTTCGTCTCGCAAAACGCTTGAATATTGCCTGAAACAAGCCGCAGGTACATTTCGGGGTATCATTTCATGATTGACTTGCCTTGTCTTCTTGGCTATAATGAGTGGGCGGACCCGGTTACGGATCAAGATTGCAAGCTCAGCAGCCAAACGGGTCTGCGACATGCATGGGCAATTAACTCAGCGGGAGAGTGTTACCTTCACACGGTAGAAGTCGCTGGTTCGAACCCAGTATTGCCCACCATTTTCTATCAGGAACACAATTTTTCAGCCAAACCGCAAACAGGAACCGCTGCGCATGAAAATCGCAGCGGTTCCTATTGCATCCATCTGAAATTAAATCTCCAGTGCCTGGCCTTAAGGGTTCCAGGTCACAGGCTGACCCTTGTCATACCTTGATGCCAAGTCCATCCGCCACACTCCGGACATAAGCGGAGGCTATTCGGTAATCCTCTTCAAGGGACATGTGCTCCAGCATGAACGGGACATCGGGGTGCAGCTGGTTCATCCTGGTCAGAAATGTCTTGTAGCACAGACCGCCATCTCCAGGGCGGGCCTCGTCAAGATGCACGGTTAGTTTCCCAGAGAGCCTGATATCTTTCGCATGGACACTCAGCATGTATTTTCCGAGTTTGTCGAAGCATTCGTTCAGGAAAGCAGCATTGTCAAGATAGATCACAGGGCTGTTGATCATGTTGACAGGATCCAGATGAACGCCGAAGGCTTTCCGATCAATGGCCTGAATAAGTTCAAGATAAGAGTCCGCCGTATGGGGAAACACCCATGGCATTGTTTCGAGCGAATAGGTCGCGTGCTGCGGCTGCACGGAATCCACGATTTCCCTTACCAGTTCCACGACCCTGTCGAACGTTCCCCTGGTCAGATTGTCTTTGTGCGGGCCATCCCACTGGTCGCCGCAGCCACCGGCAATGTTTACGCAGCAAAGGGCTCCAATACGCTCAGCCAAATCAAGCTGCCTCTTGCAGTGATCCATGGCTTTTTTACGCACATCGGCATCGCCAGACAGGGTGTTGCTCCAGGCACCCACTTCCGCTATCACGATATCGGCATCGGCTGCGGCTTTCCGGTATGCGGCAACGGTTTTCGCATCTGCTCCGGCATCCACTGGGCAATAAGCCGCCCGGTATCCCATGGCCTTCACTGCCGCAATCCATTTTTCCGGTGTCGATATGTCCCCGAATACCATTCCTCCAAGTCTCATGCTGCGCTCCCTTCGAACCTTAGAAGTGATAATCCTCATCAACTTATCAAATATGTGTGCTTCACGTTTCCGGCTGTCTGTTTGCGTGTTATATGAATTCGGCTTCCCGTATGCTTGTTGACGGATCCTGCTGCCGGATGCGTGCATATGGTTCGGGTTGCCTGCTAAAGAATCCCGGTCTCTGCAGCCGTAGAAATATCCATGTAGATATCTGCGGCAGATGTCCTGCACTGCGGGCATTCCAGCAGTGCCAGGTTGAATGTGGTTCCGCACCGCGTGCACGTCAGCGGCCTTTGAACAGGTTCGGCGTCAATCGGCTTTGCCAGGCCGAAGGAACACCGCGGGCATGATTTGTATGGTCTGGTCAGACGCAGCGCGCAATTGGGACATGAGGCATACTTATCAGAAGCCGGAACCCTGACCAGTGCGTATCTTCCGTCTGTCAAGCGCTTCCACTGCCCCTCTGCGATTATTTTTTCTATCATCAGAAGCGCTTCGGAAGGATGCGATGTCAAAGCAGCAGCCAACAAAAAGGCACCCACAGGCTCCTGTAAAAAATTAGTGATGAATCCGGCAATCGTGTGGCCTGCGAGCAATGGCCTTGTCAGCATTTTGGGAAAATCTTTGGCATCCGAACCTGCAGCATATCCAGGCGCGCCGATTCTGACATATTCGATAAGTTCCGATGCGACGTCAGGCGCCCAGGAAATCCGTCTTGCCGCGTCAGCCAAGCCATTTTGCGCATATCCAAGGTACGACAAGGCACTCTGAATTTCTTCCATCCTGCTTTTTTCACCGGCAGCACTGTTGTTTTCCATGATCCCCATTCCCCCTTAACGCAAATTGACTCCCATGGCTCTCACGAATATTGCCCTTCCGACTGCACGTCCAAAGTTCTCGGAGTCTCTTTCAAGCAATTGTCCGGAGTATCGTGTAAAGTCGGTACCGGCTCCCTGGTAGTTCTTGTCGTTGAATGTGGCCAATCTGCGGTATTCCTCTCCGCCTTCCAATGGATTCGCATGATCTTCCTGCGCCCCGTGCCTAATCTCATGAGCTATCGTCAGCAAGGCTCCGTACGGGGAGTCAAACTCCTTTGATGTCGGGCTTATGGTGATTGTCCTGCTGCCGCCGTGCCAGCAGGCCGTGCTTGTTTCATTCGGATCAAGGATGAGCCTGAACGATCCGGGTTTGACCCCCGTGGAAGTGGCAATCTCCCTTGCCATGTTGTTCAGCATGATCATTTTCTGCCGATCATCCAAGCCTCTCCATCCCTCCGGAGTCAGGTTCTTGGTAAACCTGTCATCCAGCGAGGCGGTATACTTTTCCAGGTTGTCCATATGCTTCGTGAAATCCGGGGTCGGTTGTGTATATATGTTTATGTTGTCTCCGGCCAAACTGGGATCCGTATCGAATATAGACTGCGGCAACCCGGTTCCAGCAATGTTCTTGCCATCCGGACCGGTTTGTCCGAGAACCCACTTGCCGTCTTTCTGAATCCAATGCCAGCCGCTTTTGTTGTAATCCATGACTCCGGGAATCGGAGGAGGAGGGGTCGCTCCCGAACCCGCTGCAAGGGATGCGAGGAATGCCGCCATAGCCGGATTGAATCCGCGCCTAAATGCTTCGGCAGCGCCCGGGCTCCTGATCCAGCTCCAAAAATTACCACCGGACTCGTTCCATCCTCCATCATCGGCAAACACCGACAATGTTTTGAAAAACAACAGCTGCACAGCCGCGAACCCAATGACCCACATCATGGCCTTTGGCGTCACTTTTTTCGTTTTTATCAGAATGCCTCCCGCAATCGCAGCCACGACAAGGACATACGTGCTGTAGGGCGGGTACGGCAGTATGTAAGCCGCAAGGAAACCCAAGCCCAGCCCCAGTATCATCAGCGTGATCAGACCGGGGTTGATTTCAGCCCTGGTCTTGAACAGCCTCCTGAGGTCCGACCATCCTGTGGATATCGCAAGAAACCATATGCTTTTTGTTTTCGTTGTAACGGATAGCAGGATCCCTATCGCCAAGGTGATGACAATGTAGTTGTTCTTTATCAGCAGGCTTGACAGCATCGCAAGCAGGACCGTCACGATGATTGCAGGCCAGGATGCCTTTCCGGAGAGCTTGAAGCTGTTTTTTGCCCACGAAGGTGTCTCCAGCATGTCATTGATGAATTTTTTGGGCCCTCCGTGCCGGATCCTTGCGAAGATGGATGTGGCAAGGAATGTGGCAATTCCCCAAAATGCAACCGCCGTTTTCTCCGTTCCCTGCAAATTCATCAGTTTATAGATCGGGCTGCTGGGATTCGGAGAGAATCCCTCATTTTTTACGACAACCATGTAGGTGTGTACAATCAATACCACGGCAAAAGACACCCCCGCTTTTATGGCAACCTTGAGCGCATGCTTGGGGATTCCTTTTAGGACGCCGAGAAGAAGCAGGAAGAAAAGGTGAATGAGGTTTTTGGGTGCGCCGGTCTGAGGCTGTTCAACAGCAGATTTCTGCACCAGGGGTGCCGCCGGTTTCTGAAACGGGACCGCCGCGTATACTTTCACCGGCTGCCCAGCCTGAATCTGAGGGGATTGCTGCTCGAACTGCTGTGGAGGCCGCCCTGTCGGCTGCTCCGTTTGCGGTTGTTCAGATGGTTGCTCCGTCGGCTGTTCCGGCGGCTGATTGAGTGTCTGTTCCGGTGGCTGTTCAAATATCTGTTCCGGCGGCTGATCGAATGGCTGCACATCCATCCCAGAGGGCTCCGAAGAAGGTGGAATCGCCGATACCCATTCATTTTGCCTGTATGTCAGCCATGCTCCGTCTGTCCCATGCATCTGCCACCAGGCACCATCCGCATCCTGAATCCTCAGTTCCTGAACCAGCCTGATAAGGTCTTCACCTGATATTTGCCGTGCATTGAATCGAGTGATGTATTCCGCATATTGCATTTCAGCTTCTTTGAAGCCCATATGCCACCCCCTGGATTTTCAAAAGAGAAACATATTGTGTATATCACGAAAAAAATGTCATGTTCAATGTGCCGTCATAGATTCCACAGCAGCGGATTCCCGGTGGAAGCGCCAAGAGCGCCTGCCTTCAGTATCTCCACAATCTCCTCCTTGCTGCTGATGAGGCCCCCCGCGATGACAGGGGTCGAAACCTTCATGCAGAATCTCGCGATGACGGCGGGCATAAGAGCCGGCATCAGTTCCACCATATCCGGACGGGAGGTT
>CAZFWQ010000300.1:0-2872 GCA_964522755.1 uncultured Oscillospiraceae bacterium
TGCGGCTGCTGTTCCTATGCCTGTCCCGCGGGCCGTTACCTTGTCCAGTCCATCCGCCTTGCGAAGGAACACATCCGGAAGCATCCGGAGAAAGCGGAGGTGGTAAAGGCATGAGCGGACAATTTGCAGTCGCTTCCTCGCCCCACATGCGTGAAGGATCTACAACCCGCCGCATCATGACGGATGTGCTGCTGGCTCTTTTGCCGGCAACGGCGGCCTCGGTCTGGTTTTTCGGACCCCGCGCCCTGCTGGTCGCGGCTGTTTCCATCCTGACGGCAGTCGGCTGGGAGTGGGCGTCCCGACGCCTGATGAAACGCCCTGACGCCATCGGCGACTTAAGTGCCGTCGTCACGGGGCTCCTGCTCGCATTGAACCTTCCGCCCTCCATTCCGTTATGGATTGCCGCGGTGGGAACATTTCTGGCCATCGTCGTCATCAAGCAGCTTTTCGGAGGCATCGGGCAGAACTTCATGAATCCGGCCCTCGGCGCCCGTGCCATCCTCATCGTCGCCTACGGGCAGGCGATGACGACCTGGACCGCGCCTGGCGGCGGCGTGGACGCCGTTTCCATCGCCACGCCCCTCATGGCGATGCGTGAAGGAGGCAGCCTGCCCGCACTGGCGGACATGTTCCTCGGCCGCATCGGGGGTTCCCTCGGGGAAACATCCGCACTTGCCATCCTGATAGGGTTTGCCTGGCTGCTTTTCCGCAAGGTCATATCCTGGCGGATCCCGGTCCTGATGTGCGGCGCCACGGCGCTGACAGTCTGGATCCTGGGCCCGGCGGGCCTGTTCACCGGCGACCCGCTGCGGCATGTCCTGTCCGGAGGCCTGCTCCTGGGGGCTGTCTTCATGGCGACGGACTATTCCACCAGCCCGGTAACACGGAAGGGCGTTTGGATATACGGCATCGGATGCGGACTGCTCACCGCGGTCTTCCGCCTCTACACATCCATGCCCGAAGGCGTGTCGTTCGCCATCATCCTGATGAATTCGCTCACCCCGCTGCTGGACCGCATCACGATTCCCGTACCGTTTGGAGGTGATCGGCGTGGCTGAAAAAACCGTGAAACGATCCGGACAAGGCATGACGCGCAAGGAAATGAATGCGGAAATCATCCGGCCCACGTTGGTGCTGTTTCTGTGCTGCCTGTTCATCACCGCCATTCTCGCAGTGGTATACCAGGTGACGGATCCGATCATCAAGGCAAGTGCGGCCGAGGAACAGAAAATCGCTTTGACAAAGGTGCTTCCGGAAGCGGATGCATTTGACGCGGCCAAGACGCCAAAGGCACTTTCCGATGAAGGACTCACGGTGCCGGCCACCGTCACGGCCGCATATCGGGGGACAGCCGGCGGGCAATTCGCGGGATATGCCATTTCAGTGGCGCCCAAAGGGTACGGCGGAAAAATCATCCTCATCGCCGGCATCAGTCCGGACGGGTCGCTCAAAGGCGTGACGATGGTATCCATGAATGAGACGCCGGGCCTTGGCACGCGGGCGAAAGAGGCTTCCTTCCTTGGGAAGTATGCCGGTCTGTCCACCGCCGACGGCCTGCAGGTAGTGAAAAAGGTTTCAGACAGGAAGGGTGACATCCAGGCGCTGTCCGGCGCCACCGTCACGTCACGGGCAGTGACGCGCGGGATTTCGGATGCCCTGCTCCTGGCGCGGGATCTGATGGAAAAGGAGGAGAAGTAGCATGGATACCGGACGTATGAAGGATGTACTCACTGCGGGACTGCTCCGGGAAAACCCGACCATCCGGCTTCTGCTCGGAATGTGTCCGTCCCTTGCCGTCACGACGATGGCGCAGAACGGCATCGGAATGGGAATTGCCGCGACTTTCGTGCTCATCGGCTCGAATGTGGCCATTTCACTGGTCCGCAACATCGTGCCCGATAAAGTGCGCATACCCGTCTTCATCACCATCATCGCGGGTTTCGTGACGGTGGTGCAGCTGCTCATGGCCGCCTTCCTGCCCGACTTGAACCGGGAATTGGGCATCTATATCCCTCTTATCGTCGTCAACTGCATCATCCTGGCCCGCGCGGAGATGTTCGCGTGCAAGAACGGGCCCTTGCTTTCCCTGCTGGACGCCGTAGGAATGGGCGCAGGGTTCACCATCGCACTCATCATCATCGGGTCCATCCGTGAATTCCTCGGATCCGGGACCTGGATGGGCATTGTCCTGACGAAAGACCTGTTCAGCCCCGCGGCCATCATGATACTGCCGCCCGGCGGGTTCCTCGTGATGGGGTTCCTGATAGCGGCAGTCAACAAGATTTCACTTGTCCGCACCGGCAGGCTGGCCGTTGCGGCGCAAGCCGGACTCTGCGGCGGATGCGGCGATGCGCAGGACTGCGCCGGATGCGGTTCCGGAAATGCCGCCGGATGCGGTTCGGATATCAATCCCGGCAAGGGAGGCGCGAAATGAAGGAACTGCTGACGATTCTTGTAGGTTCGCTGTTCATCGAGAACTTCGTGCTGTCAAAATTCCTGGGCATCTGTCCTTTCCTCGGGGTGTCGAAAAAACGGGAAACGGCTCTCGGCATGAGTGGTGCCGTGGTGTTCGTCATGGCCCTTTCCGGTGCTGCGACCTGGATGGTCAACGCCTGGCTGCTTGTCCCGCTTCACCTGGAATACCTGCAGACACTCACGTTCATCCTGCTCATCGCCGCACTGGTGCAGTTTGTGGAAACAGTCCTGAAAAAGCTGGCACCACCGCTTTATCGCTCACTGGGCATTTACCTGCCCCTGATCACCACGAACTGCGCGGTTCTCGGTTCAGCCCTCATCCATGTGGAACGCGGGTACACCCTGCTGCAGGCCGTGGTATACGGTTTTTCGGCCGGACTTGGATTCACGATGGCCC
>CAZFWQ010000300.1:2882-4676 GCA_964522755.1 uncultured Oscillospiraceae bacterium
TTTCCAGCCGTCGTGCCGTTCTTGCTGGTTGCGATGGCCCTTGTCCTGTTTTCCGGGATACGGGAAAAGCTTGAAACATGTGACATTCCGGAGTCTTTCAAGGGAATGCCCATTTCGCTGATTGCCGCCGCCTTGGTTTCGGTGGCCTTTTTCGGCTTCGCGGGTCTTGTACTGCCTGGATGACAGGCAGCCGCCTGCAGGCAAACTGTCGGGTTCATAGTGCGGGGAGGAGGTTCATCATGGGAACAATCCTGATTCCAGTGGCAGTGGTGGCGGGTCTGGCCCTTTTGTTCGGGATTGGTTTATCCATCACGTCGCTGGTGTTCCAGGTCAAAAGGGATCCGCGAATCGACCAGGTGCGAGGTGTCTTGCCCGGCGCGAATTGCGGAGCATGCGGGTTTTCCGGATGTGACGGATATGCGGAGGCCATCGTCACCGGGGGAAAACCCATCGACCTTTGCCCGGTCGGCGGCAACGGCGTCCTGATGCAGCTGTCATCACTGATGGGGATTGAGGCGAAAAATATAGAGGGAAGCCAGGCCCGTGTCCTATGCCAGGGAAACTGGCATACCGTGGACATGAAGTACAGGTATGAAGGCATCCAGGATTGCGCTTCCGCTGCAAACCTGCTCGGAGGCATGTCCGCCTGCATATTCGGTTGTCTGGGCATGGGCAGCTGCAGGCGTGCCTGCAAATTCGACGCCATCGAAGTGCAGGACGGCCTGGCCCGCATCCTGCCCTCGAAATGCACGGGCTGCGGCTTATGCGTTGCCGAATGCCCGAAGGGCATCATCAGCATGCTGCCGGTAAAAACAGCCCATACCGTGCTGTGTTCCAACCATGAGCGCGGCGCATTGTCCCGGAAGAATTGCCGGACATCCTGCATTGCCTGCGGCCTATGCGTAAAGAGCTGCCCGGTCAGCGCCATCACGATGGACAGGCACCTGGCGGTCATTGATCCGCAGATCTGCACTGATTGCGGGAAGTGCGCGGAAGTATGCCCGCAGCATACAATCCGGCCCGTCCGCACGGATGCGGCACAATGGCTGTATCCATCCGAAACAGGCACATGAATGAAATCATGGGCGGGTCTTTGCAGGCATGAAGGCAAAGGGATGTGCAAAGGCTTGTGGGAGGGATGAACGCATGGAAAAGGAGAGTATGCACTCTCCTTTTCCATTTGCGGGCACATGAATGAAGTCATGTGCAGGTCTGCGCAAACATGAAGGCAGATCGATGGATATAGGCATGTGGGATGGAAATGGGCATGTGGGATGGAAATGGGTATGTGGGATGGAAATGGGTATGTGGGATGGAAATGGGCATGAAAAAAGGAGAGTTTGCACTCTCCTTTTCATTCTCACAAGATGTCTGAACAATGATCCTTCTTATGGATGCTTACGCGTCCGAAAGGATTCCATTGTTTCTTACCACCTGCTGCCGCCGCCGCCGTAGCCGCCGCCGCCGCCGTTGTTGCGCTGTTGTTTCTTGGCTCTGCGGCAATCCGGGCAACGCTGGGGTTCATTTTCAAAACCCTTTTCCTTGTAGAAAGCCTGCTCGCCTTCGGTGAAAATGAATTCGTTGTTGCAGTCCTTGCATGATAAAGTTTTGTCTGCCATTTCCGAGTCCTCCTTGTAGATGGATTTAACGTTTTTCTGACGGCTGATCTTCCCAACAAGGAGGCACCGATCCGAAATCTGTTAAATCAATACGTGCATGTGAATATTTCACAGCATGCTGAGTATAACACAAGCAAGAAAAAATTGCCATATAAAAATTGCAAAACGGTAAACG
>CAZFWQ010000301.1:0-4668 GCA_964522755.1 uncultured Oscillospiraceae bacterium
GCTTCATTCGGAACCGGCAGAATAAACAGGCATATTTGCCTGCAACCAGGCAAATATGACGCTTCATTCGGAACCGGCAGAATGAACAGGCAAATATGACGCGGGTTTGTCAGAACTGCTTCGCGACCAGGTGGCAGGCGCAAAAGTGGTTCGGTTTGACTTCAACCAACAGGGGGCGGTCAAGACGGCATCTTTCGATTGCCCTCGGGCAGCGGGGAAAGAACTTGCACCCGCTGGGAGAGTTGATGGGACTGGGCACTTCCCCTTTCAGCACGATTCGCTTGCGGGACCGTTCCACATCAGGGTCGGGAATCGGAATCGCGGACAGGAGGGAGATCGTGTACGGATGCAGGGGATCATCGTACAGTATGTCGGAAGATGCGATTTCAGCGAGTGAACCGAGGTACATGACCGCGACACGGTCGGAAATGTATTTCACCATGGAAAGATCATGGGCGATGAACATGAATGTCAGGTTCAGTTCCTTCTGGAGCCTCATCAGCAGGTTGACTATCTGGGCCTGGATGGATACGTCCAGTGCGGAAATGGGCTCGTCGCAGACGATGATTTTCGGTTCGCAGGCCAGAGCGCGGGCAATCCCTATGCGCTGGCGCTGGCCGCCGGAAAATTCATGCGGAAAGCGGCCCGCATGCGCCTTGCTCAGCCCCACGAGTTCAAGCAGTTCGTAGATGCGGGGCAGACGCGCCGCGCCGGGAAAAAGGCCGTGGATTTCCATGCCCTCGGCAATGGAGTCCTGCACGGTTCGACGTGGATTCAGCGACGCATAGGGGTCCTGGAAAATCATCTGCACTTTTCGCGTGTAAGCCTTTGTCTCGGCAGCATTCATCTTGAAGATATCCACGCCATCGACGAGTATCTGCCCGCCGGTCGGATCGTACAGGCGCAGCAGGACGCGTCCGGTCGTGGTTTTCCCGCAGCCGGATTCGCCAACCAGGCCAAACGTTTCACCGGTTTTGATGGAAAAGGAAATGTCGTCAATCGCCTTGAGCTGACGACCTCCGCTGACAGTGAAGTATTTCTTCAGGTTTTTGATTTCTATGATATCGGACATGTGCCCAACCTCCTGGAACATTCATTCATGTGGATTCTGCGAAATCATGCAAAAAAGCGGCAGGCTAACGGCGGTTTCCCGGCAGGGGACAGGTCGGCCCGTCCTTTGGCGCATCGGGATGCACCAGCCAGCACGAACAGGTATGGCCGGGAGCCACTTCATTGACATCCGGCATCTGTTCCCTGCAGATGGTCATGGCATAATCGCAGCGGTCGGCGAAAGGGCATCCGGCCGGAGGCTTGAAAAGATCCGGGGGCGTTCCCTCGATGGAATCCAGCCTGACTTCCTTATCCTGGTCAAGACGGGGGATGGACCGCAGGAGACCCCATGTATACGGGTGGCGCGAACGGTAGTATATGTCGTCCAATGTGCCTGCTTCAACTATCTTTCCGGCGTACATGACCATGATGCGTTCCGCCATGTTGGCAACCACTCCCAGGTCGTGGGTGATGATCATGATGGCGGCATTCGTTTTTTCCCGGATGCTCTTCATCAGATCCAGCACTTGCGCCTGGATTGTCACATCAAGCGCGGTAGTGGGCTCGTCTGCTATCAGGAGGCCGGGATTGCAGGCCAGTGCGATGGCTATCATGGCGCGCTGGCGCATGCCGCCGGAAAACTCATGCGGATATTGATGGGCTCGTTCCCTCGCATTCGGAATCTCAACGAGTTTCAGCATTTCCACTGCACGGTCGAATGCCGCGGCCTTGCTTAGCTTCTGGTGTTTGACAAGTCCCTCCGAAATCTGTTTCCCGACCATCATTGTGGGGTTGAGGGTGGTCATGGGATCCTGGAAGATCATGCCGACTTCGGTTCCGCGGACTGATTCCATTTCCTTGTCCGTCAGCTTGGTGACATCACGCCCGTTGAGCATGATGCTTCCGGCTTTAATTTTACCAGTATATGGAGGAAGAAGGCCCATGATGCTTTGCGCCATCACCGATTTTCCACAGCCGGATTCTCCGACCACGGCGAGTACTTCACCCCTGTCGAGTTTATACGAGATGCCGCGGACGGCCTGGACTTCACCGGCATATGTGAAAAATGATACCTGTAAATTATTAACATCCAACAGCATGGCTATTGTCTCACTTTCTTAACGGGTTCCTGTCTCACCTGTTCACGAGCGGCAAAGATCCCGATTCACCTTCAGGCTGTCCCCCGGACTGGCAAACCCATGAGCGGCAAGGTATTCCCGTTCACTTTCTCATTTTGGGGTCCAGGGCGTCGCGCAGGCCGTCGCCGAACAGGTTCAGCGCGAGGGTCGTGATGCAGAGGAACAAGGCGGGGAAGATGAGCAGGTACGGGTGCTGTTGGAACTGCTGTACACCGGACTGGCCCAGGTTGCCCCAGCTGGCTTCCGGTATCTGAACGCCCAGATTGATGAAACTGAGGAATGCCTCTTCGAATATGAATGCGGGAATGGCCATGGTGAGCCTGACGATGATGGGGCCCAGCGCATTGGGGATGAGGTGTTTCGAAATGATTCTTCCCGCGGATGCGCCCTGGGTGCGCGCCACCAGGACATAATCCTGCTCCTTTATCTGCAGCAGCTGACCGCGGACAATACGGGCGATTCCGGTCCACGAGGTAAGGCACATGGCCAGTATCAATGTCGGGATGCCCGGTTCCAGCACAACCAGCAGCAGGATGAGGATGATCATGTCCGGCACGGTGCTGATGATGTCTATGAAACGCATCATGGCATCGTCTATCCACCTGCCGAAATACCCGGAAATGCCGCCGTAGATCACGCCGAACGCAGTGGTGATGAGGGATACCGTGATGCCGATGAAAAGCGAGATGCGGGTTCCCCGGATGACGCGGGCGAACAGGTCGCGGCCCAATTCGTCCGTGCCGAACCAAAACTGCCCGTTTGGCCCGACCAGGGTTGAGTCGAGGTTGTTGTCCCTGTAATTCGGAAAGATCATCGGCCCGAATATGGCCACTATGGCCATGAAACCGACGAACCACATGCTGAACATGGCCACCTTGTTGAGCCTGAGCCGCCGCCATGCATCCTGCCAATACGAAAGGCTTGGACGATGAATTTTTTGCGCGGAGGCCAGGTCTTTGGGGACGGGGGTGAATTTGTCCTTCGGAATACTGCTCATGTCACGCTTTCCCCTTTGCAAGACGGATTCTCGGATCGATGACCCCGTAAAGGATGTCCACGACGAAATTCATGAAGATCAGGAAAGTCGCATAAAAGATGGTGAGTCCCATAATCATCGTATAGTCGTTCTGGGCAATGCTGATGATGAAGAACTTGCCAAGGCCGGGGATCGCGAAGATAAGCTCGATGACGAAGGAACCTGTCAGGACCGCGGCCGTCATCGGGCCGAGGATGGTTACGACGGGCAGGATCGCGTTGCGGATGGTATGACGCACAGTCACCTGTGTTTTTGTCAATCCTTTTGCTTTGGCCGTCTTGATGTAATCCTGGTTCAAGACGTCCAGCATGCTGGTCCTCATATACCGGGCAATGGAAGCGAGCGCGCTGATGCCCAGTGCAAAAGGCGGAACAAGTTTGGCCGCCCAGCTGTCCCAGCCCGTTGTCGGGATGAGCATGGCGTAGGAATCGCCGACAATGAACTTGTAAAGCTGATTGAGCTGCAGGCCGATGAGCCACTGCAGCAGCGCCCCCACGATGAAGGCGGGGAGGGAGACGCCGATGATCGCGATGACCATGGAGACGCTGTCCCATGTTCGATTGTGGTTGAGTGCGGCGATGATGCCGAGGAATATGCCTGCAATCGATGCGAAGATGATTGCCCGGATGCCGAGATCCGCGGATGTGGGAAAGCTTTGCTTGATCATGTCCACGACTTTTCGGTTTTTGTATGTCATGGACATGCCCAAATCGCCTGTAATCGTATTTGTCAGGTAGAGGACGAAGCGTTCGCCGACTGGTTTGTCCAGACCGTATTTTTTATAGAGATTGTCTTTGATGGCCTTGGGAATGGCTTTCTGTCCGGTGAAAGGGTCTCCGGGCATTGAATTCATCAGGAAGAACGTGGCGGTGATGACAACGAACAGGGTGACGAGAGAGATGGCAAGTCTTCGGACGATGTATTTGGCGAGTTGCAATGTGATTCCCCCCTTGAGATGCATATGAGACAGTTGCCACACTGCCGCAGGGAAACCACGGAGAGCATGCGCAGCCGCGCATGCTCTCCGGTTCCATGCAGACTTGGTTATGTAAGACAGAAATCATATCTGCTTCAAAATGGAACAGCCGAACCGATATGGGGATTACTTCTTGGTGGTCCAGTAGAAGTCCGGATCTCCGCCGATGGCCCTGCGGACAACTCCTTCAACGCCTGTCTGGGCCGTCCACGTCCGCATGCGGAAGTAGATGGGGGCGATGGGCATGTCGGCCATGAGCATTTTCTCGGCTGAAACAAGCATATCCATGCGCTTCGAGGAATCCGCTTCCACTTTCGCGTCATTGATGAGCTTGTCGTAGGCTGCGCTTGAATAATTGGTGTGGTTGTTGCCATTTCCGGTGAGGAACATGTCGAGGAATGTCATCGGGTCGTTGTAGTCGGGTCCCCAGCCGGCGAATACGATCTGGAAATCCTTGTCGGTCATTT
>CAZFWQ010000302.1:0-4663 GCA_964522755.1 uncultured Oscillospiraceae bacterium
ATTTCATGACAGCCATGCAGGTCAGGATTCCCCGATGCCGGAATCCATGAAAGCCAGGATTCTCCTGATGCCGGCGATAGCTGGCTGCATTTGCACTTCATAATTACCGAATGCAAGGATTCCCTGAACCATCATAAGCCTAAGCTGCACAATAAACAACAAATCCGGTAAATTTATCGCGCGCGTCTCGACAAGGACGCTTCCGGCGAACAGGACCAGGATGTAGCCGGACAGGCCAAAGAAGAGATTGATGCCCTCGATGGCCGCATACATTGCGTTCAGTTTCATTTTTGCCTGATACAGCTTCTTGTTCATTTCCTTGCTTTTCTTCAGGAAAAAGGCTTCTGAACAATACAATCTGATTGTCATGTTGTTATTCAGAATATCCACCAGGCCATTGTTTATGATTTCCAGGCATTTGCGTGTCTCCATGCTGTTTCTTTCCAGGGGTCTGACGACAATGAAGTTCACCGCCAACTGGGACAAGCCCAGGAAAATGATCAGGAAACCCAATGGGGGAGAGGTTTTCAGGACAACATACGAGGGTATGGCACCGAACAGGATCATGGTTGCGTGGAATCTGATGTTCGCATAGGATCCCTGGGCCGCATCCAGGTCACTTGTCATGATGGTCATGATTTCACCGCCGCGGCTGCTTTCCAGGTCTGAAAGCCGGAGAGAGCAAAGCCTTGAGAAGAGGGTTCGCCGCAGACGTCCTGTGATTCCAGCGACCGATCCGCCATAGATGCTCCAAAGGGTGCAATTGTACAGGAATATGCCGGCCAGGATGAATATGAACATGATTGTCCATTGATACAGCGCATTTTCATCTCCGTCAGCGACTGCCGCACATACGCCTCTGAACATACATGCGGAAAGCAGGTTGAAGAACACGCCCGACAATCCGGCCAGAAAGGCGATGCGGATGTGCCTGCCCATGCCGGGTATCATCTGCCGGAAGAACCTGGCCATCTCAGACAGCTGCCGACTTATTCTCTTCATCAGACAACGCCTCCAGCATATTTTGCAGTTTGTAAAGCTTTGCGTAATAACCGTCAGCCGCCAGCAGTTCGGCATGTTTGCCGCTTTCGCAGATCCGTCCATTTTTCATGCAGAGGATCAGATCGGCGTTTATCGCGTTTTTGATTCCATGGGTAATGAATATCATTGTTTTTGTTCCAATCATGTTATCGAAGGATTGCATGATCCTGTTTTCCGTCTGACCATCCAGCGAAGAGACAGCCTCATCCAGCAGGAACAGCGGGGCGTCCCTCGCAATGGCCCTGGCAATGCATATTCTCTGGCGTTCACCACCGGACAGCTTGTTCCCGCATTCGCCGACATTCGTGTGGATGCCTTCGGGAAGCGCGGTGATGAGATCCTCAAGCAGGGCCTCCCTGCATGCCCTGTTCACGCGGTCCATATCCATCGGGTGACCGCAGGTTATGTTGTCAAGGATGCTAGTTGGGAAAAGTTGGGATTCCTGCGGTACGAATGAGATGCGGCTTCTGATGGCGCTGATGTCCGTGTCTTCCAGATTCCTTCCGAACAGCCTGACTTCCCCTTCGTCCGCATGATACAAACCGGCCGCCAGTTTCAGCAAGGTGCTTTTCCCGCAGCCGCTTTCGCCCGTGATGGCCACCTTGCTTCCCTTTTTCACTTGAAAGCTGATATTTTGCAGGCAGGTCTTGCTGCGTGAATACCCGAATGTGACATTGCGGAATTCCAGAATGATGTCATCATCATGATCCCGAGACATGTCAACTCCTCCTTTTTCAACGATGGACAGGTGGTCAAGCAAATCAAAGATCCTGGACGTGCAGGATGACGAAGTCCTGATCCCGTCGATGCGGGACGGCAGGTTGAGGAGAGGGCCGGTGACGAAGCCGGACAGGTTGATGAACGCAAACAGCTCCCCTGCGGACAGTTTTCCCGCAATTGCCATGCAGCCGCCGAAACCCCATATGGCGGCAGTCGGCAGGAAAGACATGAATCCGTTCACGGACATCAGCTTCGCCCGGATGCCGTTTGCTTTTTTCTCCGCCAGCATGGAAAGGCTGATTGCCTTGTCTGCCTTGCCCAGCAAAGGCTGTGTCATCTGGAAGAGCTTCATGACCGGAAAGGCCTCCATCATGCTTTTGGCAAGGATGCAGACGTCTGCGGCTGCGGAAACTCTCTCTTTTTCAGTCCTCGTGATTGGTTTGCTGAGCAAGTAAGAACCAACAGAGCAAAATGGAATGATGCAGAAGCTGATGACCGTCAGTTTCCAGTTTGCAAACAGCAATGCGGAAATGGCAAAAACGAACAGTACACCGTCTGAGAAGATGGATGACAACTCGTTTTTGACCCAGGACGTCATGCCTGTCAAATCCGAATTCATCTTTGAAATGCTTTCCCCGGCGCTCAGGTTTTCCGCTTTGCCGTAGTCCGCCTTCAAGATTCCGTTCATCACGGCAGTCCTGGCTTCAAGTCCCGCTTTTTCAGAAAGTGCCGAGGATAGCCAGTTCTGCGCAGCCATCGCGGCGATTTGCGCTGCACCGGCGCACAGGAGCAAGGCCGCGCTGTTCAAGACCAGCACATGCGTGCGGTATAAAAGATTGTCAATCAGTCCTGAATATCCCTTGTTGAGCAGCAGGACTGAAATGGCCCGGCATATGCACGCGAGGACCAGTGAAGATGTCAGCAATTCATTCCCGCGCAGCAGTTTTGATATTCTTCGCATGTGAAAAACCTCCCCATGCAATGAGCGTAAACCATTACGCAGGTGCAGAGTCAAGGGGAAAAGCAAGGCTCTTCACTTGCATTTCATGATGATAAGATCAACAATTGCAGGAGGGGCATCATCGAGCCCAAGTCATGCGTTCAAACAGTGAGGAACAAATGATGGATACGGACAGCTACCCATATCACTCAAAGCGGCTTGTCACGATAGCGCATAAGGGCATGGTTGCCACATCACAGCATCTGGCAGCCCAGGCGGGGCTGGACACGCTGAAAAAAGGCGGGAATGCAGTTGACGCCATTGTCGCGGCAGCGGCCTGCCTTACTGTCGTGGAACCCTGCAGCAATGGAATCGGCGGCGATTCATTCGCACTGGTATGGTTTCAGGACAAGCTGCACGGTCTGAATGCGAGCGGACCCTCCCCCAGGGGGATTTCCACGAAGGTTCTGACAGACATGGGGCATCGCGAAATGCCGAAGCATGGCTGGGTACCGGTGACAGTGCCCGGAGCACCCGCTGCCTGGGCCGCGTTGTCCGAACGCTTTGGAAAACTGCCGTTGACTGAAACACTTCAACCGGCAATCGGCTATGCATCCGACGGATTTGCCGTTTCAAACAATGTCGCGCTTGCCTGGAAAGCCGCTTTCGATGCATATGGCCAATGTAAGGGTGATGAGTTTGCCAGTTGGTTCGAGACTTTTGCGCCCACCGGAAAAACTCCGGCGGCAGGTGAGATGTTTCGTTCGCAGGATATGGCACGGACGCTGCAGTCCATCGCTGAAACAGGTTCAAAGTCTTTTTATGAAGGAGATTTGGCAGATCGCACCGATGCATATTCCCGAAAATACGGTGGATATATCCGCAAGGAGGATTTGCAGGCTTTCGTCCCGGAGTGGGTGGACCCCATCCATGTCAATTACCGGGGTCACGACGTATGGGAAATACCGCCGAACGGGCAGGGGATCATATCCCTCATGGCATTGAATCTTTTGAAAGGATTCGATTTTGAGCATAAGGATTCGGTAGAAACATACCATCGGCAAATAGAAGCATTGAAACTGGCTTTTGTGGATGGACGGCAGTATGTGACGGATGTCACTAAAATGAAGGTGCGGATTGGAGATTTGCTTTCCGATGCTTATGCGGATGACAGGCGAAAGTTGATTGGCACGGCGGCCATGGACCCTTCCCCGGGTGTGCCGCAGCACGGGGGAACCGTCTATCTCGCATCTGCCGACGGCGAAGGCAATATGGTCTCTTTCATCCAGAGCAATTATACCGGATTCGGTTCGGGACTAGTCGTACCCCACACAGGGATAAGCCTCCACAACCGGGGCCTTTCTTTTTCCCTGGAACCGTCCGATGTCAATTGCCTTGAACCGGGAAAGAAGCCGTATCATACGATTATCCCGGGGTTTCTCAGCAAGGACGGCAGGGCAATCGGACCGTTTGGCGTGATGGGCGGGTTCATGCAGCCCCAGGGACACCTGCAGGTGATCATGAACACCGTGGATTTCGGATTGAACCCGCAATCCGCCCTTGATGCGCCGAGATGGCAATGGATAAAAGGGAAAAACGTATTGATCGAACATGAAGTGCCCGCTGACATCGTGCAGGGATTGATGCGGAAAGGGCATGAGATGGAATATAGGATAAAATCCGGATTGTTTGGACAGGGGCAAATCATCTGGCGGAATGAAAGCGGATCTCTTTTTGGCGGGACAGAGCCCAGGGCAGACGGAGCGGTTGTGGGCTGGTGACGCAAGAGGGGATTGTATCAATGAGATGTTTGGAGGGTGCCTGCCCCGCATGATGCGGTTTGATCACGTCATGCGTTTTGCGCAAGGTATTTCACAATGCTTCCGAAATCATGATAATGCTCGTATGGGAAACCGGTTCCCTTTTCAACAGCCTGCTTGACCTTGACGGCAAGCATCCTGT
>CAZFWQ010000303.1:0-4660 GCA_964522755.1 uncultured Oscillospiraceae bacterium
CAGATTGGGATAAGCCCCCTTATCCCAAGAAACTCGTTATCCGAAGTAAGCGCTCGAAATACCTGCTGTCATAGGAAAGAACACCCTGTTTGCTTTGGATAATACGGCAGACCAAAATATGAATGGGAGATTGAAAAAACGATCTCACTACATATTTTGGAGGAATACTGATGAACAATCTGCCGTTACAAGACTTAATCGGTCGTCTCGAGAAAGAATTATACCGCCTGCATTACAATGAAGCCTCAATCAAGTACTATCGAGGAATGTGGAAACGCATCGCAACATTTTTCGCAAACGAAGGAGTCGATCACTTTGAAGAAGACATAGGCATGCGATTTCTAGAAAAAGAATATGATTTTTTTGAATTGGAGAAATCCGGCAAATTAACACAATCGATCATCAACGTGTTTCGAGTTATCCGAATGCTTGGCGACTTCCAGCAGCATGGCAGCATTTTGCGGCGGTACTACAAACAGAAAGAACTCCTGCAAAACAGTGAATTCAAGGACATACTGCAGCAATATGCAAGCCATTGCCAGCAAAAAGAATACTCCAAAGTGACAAATGCCCACTACAGGAAAATCAACGAACAGTTTCTGAGCTTCGTGGAATCGCATGAACTTAGGTATGTTGCGGACCTGAGTACCAAGCATTTAGCCGACTACATCAACACTTTGCTGGGATATAGTTACAAAACGGTTGAGCTGAATCTCTGTGCGCTGCGTTCATTTTTACGGTTTCTTCACACCAACTCCCTTCATTCGCAAGATTTGTCAATATCTGTTCCGTCCGTCAAGGCCAGAAAACAAAATAGAATTCCTTCCGTGTGGACGATTGAGCATGTCACCAAGTTGCTCGAAGTAATTGACCGAGGCAATCCCGCCGGAAAAAGGGATTACGCCATGCTTCTTCTGGTCACTCGTTTAGGCCTCCGATCAATGGATATCAAGCATCTGAAACTGGATGACTTGAAATGGCAGGAGAATCGCCTCGCGTTTACGCAGTCGAAAACATCCAAAGAGATCAGTTTGCCACTTTTACCGGATGTTGGCTGGGCGATCATTGACTATCTGAAGAATGGACGTCCCAAAGTTCAGTCACCCTTCGTGTTTTTGAGGCATCTGGCACCGCTGGAACCATTTTCGGATGAAGATCATTTGTATCAAGTTGTCGCCAAGTACATGAGATTAGCCAAAATCCCGATATCTCCATTGAAGAAGAAAGGCATGCATTCTTTGCGTCATACGCTGGCAAGCAGGTTGCTTGAAAGCAAAACACCCTTGTCCGTGATTTCGGATATTCTGGGACACGTCAGTTCGGATTCAACAGCCGTCTATCTCAAAGTGGACGTGAACATGTTGCGTGAATGCGCGCTGAACCCCGAGGATGTGTTCGGGTCATGACGCAATTCTTCTATGACAGCCCTTTTCAGGGATTCATTCGTGAAATGATTTGTCAAAAGCGAGCGCTGGGCTATAAATATGACAGCTGTGAACGGACACTTTACAAATTTGATCAGTTTTGCCTGGCATATGGTTGCACAGAACCAGTATTGACAAAGGAACTTGTCCAGGAATGGTGCCGGAAGCGACCGACCGAAGCGCAGGCGACCTTGAATAGCAGGGTGGGTGTGGTGCGGCAACTGGCCGTGCATATCGACCATCAGGGAGCTCATGCTTATGTAGTACCCAAGAATATCTTTTCCAAGGGCCCCCGGTATATTCCATACATCTTCAGCGATGCAGAGCTCGCGGCAATTTTTAAACACACGGATGCCTGCCAGATTCAGTCCATCTTTCCCAACAGACATTGGATTATGCCGTTGCTCTTTCGCATGTTGTACAGCTGCGGATTGCGTATTTCCGAGGCCCTGAATCTCAAAGTCCGGGATGTTGATCTTGACATCGGCGTACTGACAATCCTGGACAGTAAATACAACAAGGACCGACTGGTTCCTCTATCCACAGAGATCCTCCAACGCTGCCGTGACTACGTGAAACAGGTTCATATGTTTTCGGCAGACAATGATTATTTCTTTCCTGCCCCGAATGGAAAAGCGGTCACCAAAGGAAATGTGTACAAAAACTTCAGGAAGTTTCTTTGGAAAGCCCGTATTTCTCACGGTGGCTGGGGAAAAGGTCCACGGGTTCACGACTTTCGGCATACCTTTGCTGTACATTGCCTGCGACGCTGGGTGCTGGAAGGAAAGGATTTAACCGCCTATCTGCCCATCCTGAAAACGTATCTGGGTCATCATTCCTTTAGCGATACGTCCCAGTATTTGAGGCTGACGGCTGAACTCTATCCGGATATAACAGCAAAAGTGGAGCATGTTTTTGGTCATGTCATCCCCGCAATGGGAGGCGATGATCATCAAACCGACTGACTTTGCCAAGGCGTTATCCATTTATTTCTCCAGTTATCTACCGGGACAGAGAAATGTCAGTCCCCACACCATAAAATCCTACAGGAACACATTCAGGCTGTTTCTTGCTTACTGTAAACAAGTTCGCGGCCTTATCCTCGAAAAGCTCAGTCTGCAGCACATCGACGAACCGCTCATCCTCGGATTCCTTTCCTGGTTGGAACAAGACCGGAAAAACAGCATCGCTACACGAAACCAACGCTTGGCCTGCATTCATGGATTTTATCGCTATATGCAGATTGAAGAGCCAATCGGGTTATGGTCTTTCCAAAAAATCCTTTCCATTCCGATGAAAAAGACACAAAAGCCGGTGGTGAATCATCTCACATCTGATGCATTGAAACTCATTCTTGCACAGCCCAGTCTCGTGAAGGCCAATGGGCGTCGCGACTTAACGCTACTTTCCGTGCTTTATGATACGGGCGCGAGAGTGCAGGAATTAGTCGACCTTAAAGTCCGTGATGTTCGATTGGATCCTCCGCCGATCCTGACGCTAACCGGAAAAGGCCGCAAAACTAGGCATGTTCCGCTAATGTCCAACACAGAGTCTTTGTTACGGCAGTTTATGACCGAAAACCATTTGCTGCAAAACGGCATGCAAGACCGTCCGTTATTTGCGAATTGTCAGCTTGGCAAACTGACTACCGAAGGAGTCACGTTCATTCTGAACAAATACGTTTCGAGTGCCCGTGCTGTGTCCTCGATCATCCCAGACAAGGTTACCCCACATGTGTTCAGACATACGAAGGCGATGCATCTATTACAGGCTGGCGTCAATCTCATTTATATTCGCGATCTTTTGGGGCACGTTGATATTGCGACAACTGAAATTTATGCCCGCGCCGATACTGAATTGAAACGTAAAGCGTTGGAAATAGCTTATCCGGATGTGGTTCCAACAGATTTGCCTCCGTGGAACAAAGACGAAGATCTGCTCTCCTGGCTATTGAGCCTTTGACCTGTTTTTATTATCCAAAGTAAATGAAGCTTGAATACATGGAAAATGCTCGTTCTCGCAGTTTGCTTTGGATAATATTTCTCTTCGGATAAGGTGGGGTCATTTCTCCGTTACTGGCCAACGTTGCCCTGCATGGTCTGGAAACAGCCATTATTAAAGCCTTTCCGGGAATGCCAACCGTGGATGGGAAAAGAACGCTATGGAGGCCCAAGGTTGTCCGTTATGCCGATGACTTTGTGGTTCTGCATCGTGACCAAAAAACGATTGAAAAGAGCCGGGAAGTCGCTGCACAGTGGTTGTCAAAGATGGGACTGGAACTGAAGCCGGAAAAGACGCACATCACTCATACTCTGAAAGAGAGTGAACATCCACCCGGCTTCAACTTCCTGGGGTTCAACATTCGCCAATATCCAAGAGGAGAGCGCAGATCGGCACGAGATAACGAAGGAAAACCTCTGGGTCATAAAACGCTGATCACACCAAGTCGTGAAAGCGTAGCCCGGCATGTGAAGCGCTTGCGGGAAACACATAGATACCATCAGGGGAGTAATGCGGAATCTCTTATCCGGGAGCTAAACCTTATTATTAGGGGCTGGAGCAATTACTATTCAACCGTATGCTCCAGTGCCACGTTCAAAAAGCTCGATAACATCATGCATTCGATGCTGTTATCTTGGTCTAAACGGCGGCACAACAACAAAAGCGTTGCGTGGATCATCAAGCGCTATTGGCGACCTGATAATGGGAAATGGCATTTTCGGTCAGAGTCCGGATTACTCTTGCAACAACACAGGCAGATTCCTATTCAGCGGCATATCAAGATAGCCGGGACCAAAACTCCCTTTGACGGAAACTGGCTATATTGGGCCACTCGAATGGGAAGGCATCCGGAGCTAAACCCAAGAATCGCTTTGCTTCTTAAGAGTCAACAAGGAAAATGTGCGAAATGTGGACTGTATTTCAAAGATGGGGATTCGTTGCACAAACGCCGGTACCAACTTGCGTCCGGAAAACAAACAGTGCAATTGGCCCACGAGTATTGTCGCTAAGCGGGGTGCCTGACGGCCAGATTTCTGAGGAGCCGGATGACGGGAAACTGTCAAGTCCGGTTCTGAAGCCGAGTCAGTGGGGTGACCTGCTGGCTTAGGGTAACGTTCGACCCGTTCTCCCGAAAGGCTTTGCAAGCCTGGATGTGAGATCAAGCCAGTAAATGCATAGATTCCAACAATTGAAGCTGGTTTGAATAACTCGATTTTCGATGTCGGGTGAGAGCG
>CAZFWQ010000304.1:0-4642 GCA_964522755.1 uncultured Oscillospiraceae bacterium
ATCCGGGTCGGCACCTATGCGGTCCAGTTTGTTGATGAAGAAGATCGTGGGTAGATTCCTTGCATGAAGGGCTTTCCAGATCATCTCCGTCTGAGCCTGCACACCTTCGACTGCGGAGAGAACCAGAACGGCACCATCAAGGACGCGCAGGGAGCGCTCCACCTCAGCGGTGAAATCCATATGGCCCGGTGTGTCAATGAGGTTGATGTCCACGTCCCTCCACCGGATGGTGGTGGATGCGGCGCGCACGGAAATGCCGCGCTCACGTTCGATTTCCAGATAATCCGTATGGGCTGTTCCCTTGTCCACGCTGCCCATGGAGCGGATGAAGCCGGTACGGTACAGCAGGTTCTCGGTAATGGTGGTCTTGCCCGCGTCGACATGGGCCACCATTCCGATGTTGCGCAGATTTGGATTCAGGGGGGGCATGCTGTCCTCCGGCGTACTGGGATTCAGGGGGGGCATGCTGTCCTCCGGCATTCAAGAATCTCTGCGAAATACATCCTGTGGAAATCACGGATTGGATAATGTCCCATCAGTTTGCTGTCCAGAAATGAATCCGGATTCACATCCTGCCAGTAAAGTTTTTTGCATTCCATCACAAGACGGGCCTGTTCAAATGATACGGTTCCGAATTTGCCTGAAACGGGTATCAGGCCTGTGGCTGCAGCCTTGTCAATGTCGCGTCCGGATTCGGTACCGCAGAGATTGAGCGCATCCCGCCATGCATCATCAAAGAAACTGAGCGAGAAGGTGTCGTTTTTCTCCATGAAGCCGAAAGTATGCCTGCCGGGCCGAATCACGCAGAAGACCACGTTTTTGTTCCAGAGCACGCCCATTCCGCCCCAGCTGGCGGTCATGGTGTTCCAATGGCCCGGGGTTCCCGCCGTGATGAGCATCCAATCGCTTCCGATGGCCTTGAACAAGTTGTCTGTAAGCTTTTTGGGATCGATGACCTGCATTTGTTCCATATCGATTCCTCCTTTGCCGTTATTTCAATCATATAGGTTGATGTCTGAAATGTCCACTTGGGTATAACCGGCAATTTGGCTCGCACAAATATGGGTATCGCCGGCAATATGTGTCGTTCAAATATGGGCGTTGGCCGGCTATATGGGTCGCAAATCCCATCGAGGATTGATACAATGGGAAACAGAAGACAAGCGACAGTCAAGGGAGGAAATGAAATGAAGCAAGTCATAAGCCCGGTATCACTGGGTGATGTCACCATCGCGAAGGGTTTTTGGTCGGATACGCTGGATCTTGTCAGGAATACAGTCATCCCATTCCAGTGGGAAGCGCTGAATGACCGCGTCCCGGGTGCGGAACCCAGCCACGCCATCCAGAATTTCCGTATTGCCGCCGGGGAGGCGCAAGGTGAGTTCCATGGGATGGTCTTTCAAGACAGCGATCTGGCCAAGTGGCTCGAGGCAGTCGGATACAGCTTGAAGACACACCCTGACCCCGCACTGGAGGCGATGGCGGACAGCGTCATCGAGCTTATCGTGAAAGCGCAGCAGCCCGACGGATACCTGAACACCTGGTACATCCTGAAGGAGCCGGGCAAACGCTGGACGAACCTGCTCCAGTGCCACGAGCTTTATTGCGCGGGACATATGATGGAGGCGGCCGTCGCCTACTTTGAAGGAAGCGGGAAACGCGCATTGCTGGATGTGATGTGCCGATATGCCGACCACATCTGCAGTGTGTTTGGACCGGAACCAGGCAAGCTGCACGGTTATGACGGCCATGAGGAAGTGGAACTGGGACTTGTGAAGCTTTATCGCGCAACCGGCAATGAAAAATACCTGGACCTGTCCAAATTCATGATAAATGAACGCGGACAGACACCCTCCTTCTTTCTGGAGGACTGGGAGCGACACGGCCGCATTTCCCACTGGGAGCAGAAGGTACAGGAGAAATTGCCGGATCTGGCCTATTATCAGGCGCACAAGCCGGTCCGGGAGCAGGAAGAGGCCGTGGGGCACGCCGTGCGCGCAGTCTATCTGTATACGGGGATGGCGGACATTGCGCTGAAAACGAATGATGAGTCACTGAAAGCCGCTTGTGAAAGATTGTTCCGGAACATTGCCGAAAAGCAGATGTACATCACCGGAGGCATCGGACAGACTGAGCATGGCGAAGCGTTCACTTTCGATCATGATCTGCCGAACGACACGGTATACCAGGAGACCTGCGCTTCCATCGGCCTGGTTTTCTTCGCGCACCGGATGCTTCAGTTCGGTGCAAACCGGCTGTATGCCGATGTGATGGAACGTGCGCTATACAATTCCGTCATCAGCGGCATGTCGAAGGACGGGCGCCACTTTTTCTATGTGAATCCGTTGGAAGTGCAGCCGGAGGCATCCGAAAAGGATCCCGGCAAGAAGCATGTACTTCCCGTGCGGCCGAATTGGTACGGATGCGCTTGCTGCCCGCCCAACCTCACTCGCCTGATGACTTCTCTCGGGGAATATGTTTACACGCAAACCGACCATGCGGTTTATGCCCACCTGTTTATCGGGGGTGATGCCGACATTACCCTGCGTGACGGATCGATTCGCCTGGTGCAGGAAACAGGATATCCCTGGGACGGAAAGGTAACATTCCGCTTGGAGGCAAGGGATGGAATGGCATTCCCCAAAAAGGCGTTCATGCTTGGCGTTCGCATACCGGGCTGGTCGCAGGACGCCGTGATCTCCGTCTGCGGCCTTCAGGCAGAGATGGGTTCCATTTTGCAGCAGGGGTATGCTTGCATCGAGCGCGAATGGAATCAAGGCGATACCGTCGTGCTGGATTTACGCTTGAAACCTGTTCTGGTGAAAGCGCATCCGAGGGTTCGCGCGGATATCGGAAAAGCTTCTGTTCAATACGGCCCGCTTGTATATTGCTTTGAAGAGGCGGACAACGGGTCCAACCTTCCCGCATTGTCCATGAAGGCGAAAACGCCCATGCGAGCCTTGTTTGAACCGGACCTGCTTGACGGCGTCATATCAATTACGCTGGAAGGCGCCCGCATGGCAGAATCCGGCTGGGAGAACGGTGACCTGTACAGGCCATTACCAGATGCCGGCGCGATGTTCCCTGAAGAACCCGCAATGTTGCGTGCTGTTCCATACTATGCCTGGAGCAACCGGGGCGTAGGCGAGATGGCAGTCTGGATGCGCGTGAAGGATTGACAGGCATCCCTTTTCATGAGAGGAATTTCCCGCATCGTCTATCGTTATTCCGGTGGAGGGCTCTTTTTCGAGAGAGCCCTTCCCTTGATCTTGAAGTACTTTTTCGCTCCCCAGATAAGCGGTTTCAAAATGGGCATTTCGAGTTCCTTCCAGGCTTCCTTCAGTTTTTCCGGGATGGGGATGTGCTGCGGACATAGTCTTGCGCACTTTCCGCAAGCCGTGCAAAGGCACGCGTTCGAAGGAGTACCCCCGGTTGCGCCGGCCGTCTTGAGGACGTACGTGACGCGCGGCTGCCTGGATTTGAAGAGATGCGTGGCGTTCCATGCCGCGAAGGCTCCCGGAATGTCCACCCCGTACGGACATGGCATGCAGTAGGCGCATCCGGTGCAGTCCACCTTCGTCAGTTCGCGGAAAACATGGCGGATCTTTCCGATGATGTCCACGTCCCCCTTCGACAAAAGACCAGGATGACTTTCCGAAGCCAATCTGATGTTTTCACTTATATGCTCTTCCTCATTCATCCCGGACAGGACGGTCGAAACATCGGGCTGATCCCAAAGCCAATTGAGCGCCCAGGCGGCGGCGGACCAGCCGTTTCCGGATTCGTCCATTTCCTTTTGCGCCTGCTTCGGCAGCTTCCCCACCAGCATCCCACCGCGCAAAGGTTCCATGACAACGATGCCGAGTCCCTTCGCAACGGCATGTCGCATGCCCTCGCGGCCGGCCTGGTAGTGTTCATCCAGATAATTGTACTGGATCTGGCAGAAGTCCCAATTGTAGTCGTCCACCACTTTTATAAACTCATTCCGCATACCGTGCCAAGAGAATCCGATGAAACGGATGGCGCCGGATGCTTTCTTTTCAGCAAGAAATGACTCGATGCCCTGGGCCTTCATTTTTTGCCAGGAAGCGAAGTCGCCAAGGGAGTGCATCAGGTAGAAATCGACATGATCGGTCTTGAGACGTTCCAACTGCGCATTGAAAACGCGATCCATGTCCTTTCGCGAATGAACCAGGTAAGGTGGCATCTTGTCCGCGATGAAAACCTTGTCTCGAAGACCCTTTGAAAGGATGTCGCCGAGAACGGACTCGCTTTTTCCGCCGTGATATACGTACGCGGTGTCAAAGTAGTTGACGCCGGCTTCAATTGCTTGCAGAACCTGTTTTTCCGTCCTGTCGTAATCGATGCGGCCATTTTTTTGCGGAAATCGCATGCATCCGTATCCCAGGGCCGAAACGCTGACCCCTGTCTTGCCAAGTGTTCTGTATTGCATATGTGCTTATCCTTTCGGTGCCGGATGAACCGGGAACAACAGCTGATATCCTCTGGGCCGAATGGCCGGAACAACCGGTTGATTTCCTCTGGGCCGGATGGCCGGGAACAACCGGTTGATATCCTCTGGGCCGAATGGCCGGGAACATTCAGCTGAAACGGAATTGAAATTCGGCCTGCGACCCTTCAT
>CAZFWQ010000305.1:0-4640 GCA_964522755.1 uncultured Oscillospiraceae bacterium
GCCAGCATCTTCGTGATCAGGCTTTCAGGACGGTAATTGATTAAAAAGGCATTCATGGGCTCCGAGTAGCGGAAAATAGCCCAACTGACCTCGCCGTCGAGCTTTACCCTCACGAGGCCTGTGACCAGTTCCCGCAGCGAACCGGCATTTTCCGTGAAATATTGGAGCAGGGGGGCCGGTGCCGTGTCTTCCGTGCAGAGGCTCCAGGTGTTGCTGCCGTCCATGAGGAGGGTATTTCCGAAGTCTTCGCTGAAAAAGTGCCTCATGTCCGAGAGGATCCTGTCCGTCGATACGACCATGGTGATGGTGAAGAGAGGCTGCTTGCCGGCAATTTTCGTTGTCGGGTAGTTCACCTCGCTTAATAGCCTGTCCCCGTCATAGTACAGCTTTTGGCTTTCATTCACGGGCTTCGGCTTTGTCCCTCCCGCCGGCATGTAGTCAAGTATGGGACGCACCGACACAATCCTGTCGATGGAAGGGATGCTCACAGTGATGTTTTCACTGTATTCGCACATCGTCATGTAAAGCACCACGTCTGCCTGGACCCGCTGCACGATGGACGTGATTTCATAATCGCTCAACCGATGACCGGCAATGCAGAGCTTCTGAAGCTCGTAGCTGTTGATGAACTGGAACTGTGCCTTCTTCTGCCTGGCAAGGTCCGCATCCAGGGCGGTGGCGAAAAGTTCAACGCGGTTCAGGTATGAATGAAACAAATCGTCTTTCTGCCTGTCGGAAATGCGTATGTTGATATTGATGGTGATGGCGTAGAAAACGGCCATCACAACGATGTTGACGGCAATGAACTTGTAGAAGACCGTATGGCGCAGCTTCAGGTTCTTGTTGAACATGGTTTCCTCCAGCCTGACGGACCTGCATAGATAGTACACCATGTCGGGTCATGGAGGAAAGCGGTTGTCATCCCTTTACGCTGCCCAGCACGATTCCCTTGACGAAATAGCGCTGCAGGAAAGGATATACCATGAGGATCGGCAAGGCGCCCATGAATATCTGCGCGGCCTTGACCGTGCGGTCCGATATCTGCATCAGGTCTCTCCAGGCATCGCTGCCGACAAGGGACAGGTCCCGCATCACGATGACGGATTGGAGGTAGGACTGGAGAGGGTAATGCTCAGGGCGGTTCATGAAGATCATGCCGTCGAACCAGCTGTTCCAGTGGCCCACCGCACAAAACAGCACCAGGGTGGCCAATGCCGGCGTGGATGTGGGCACGTAGATGCGCCAGAGGATTCGCCAGTGACTGGCGCCGTCAATCAGCGCGGCTTCCTCCAGTTCAATCGGCAGCTGCCTGAAGAAATTGAGGAGCAGAATTACATTGAAAACGGGAACCGCACCGGGCAGTACCAGCACCCACAGGGTGTCGATGAGCTTCAGGCTGTACACCAGCATGTATCCGGGTATCAGCCCGCCGCTGAACAGCGAGGTGAAGAAGAAAACCCACACATAGGCGGTTCGCGCCTTAAAACGGTGGCTTTCCTTGGAAAGGGGATATGCAATCAGGATGGTGAGCAGCATGTTGATGAAGACACCCAACCCGACCCGCTCGATTGAAATGACGAAGGAGCGCCAGAACTGGGCGCGCTTGAAGACGTAGTCATATGAATTGAAGTTGGGCTGCACGGGCCACAGCTTGACGAAGCCTGCGGAGGCGGCGTTGTTGGAACTGAGACTCAGCGCGAAAATGTGCACGATGGGCAGAACGCAGGAAAGCGCCGCCGCCAACAGGAAGATGACATTGAAGACATTGAATATTTTCTGGCCTCTGGACAGTTTCATATTGCGTTCACCCCCTCAGAATATTCTATAATCGGCTAATTTATAGGCAGCCAGATAACTGGTTGATATCAATACGAACGATACGACGGACTTCAGCAGGCCTATGGCGGTGGCGGGGCCGTATTGCGCATCAAGCAGGCCGATGCGGTATACCAGCGTGTCGATGATGTCACCCGTTTCATAGACCACGGGGGAATAGAGGTTGAAAATCTGGTCGAAACCGGCGTCCAGTATGCTGCCAAGACTCAGCACGGCCAGCAGCACGATGATCATCTTCATGCCGGGGAGCGTGATGTGCCAGGTCTGCTGCCATCGGTTCGCGCCATCCACGATCGCGGCTTCATACAGCTGCGGGTCGATACCGGTGATGGTCGCAAGGTAAATGACCGTGCCGAAACCGAAAGTTTTCCAAATGTTGGTTACGATGAGGGTGAATGGAAACCATTTGTTGTCGCCCAGGAAGAAAATCGGTTCGATGCCGAAGGCCTTGATCATCTGGTTGACGACGCCGGTCGAAGGCGACAGGACATCGATCAGCACACCGCTCAGGATGACCCATGACAAGAAATGGGGAAGGTAGATGAGGGTTTGAACGACTCTTCTCAGGAAGTTCTTTTGGATTTCGTTGATGAGCAGGGCGAACATGATCGGCACGAGCATGCCGGTGATGATCTTGAAGAACGCCAGCAGGAGCGTGTTTCGCAGGACAAGCCAGGCGCCGGGCATCTGGTACATGTAGACGAAGTTCTGGAACCCGACCCATTTCTGATTGCCAAACAGGCCCTTCGCGGGAATGAATTTTTGGAATGCGATAAAAACGCCGCCCATGGGTACATAGCTGAAAATTATGATCAGGATGAGTCCGGGCAATATCATCAGATGCAGCGGCATGTTCCGCCAAAAGGCCTTGAAGCTCTTTTTAAGGTTTTTCCCCTTGTCCGGGCGCAAAGCAACTGTATCCTGCATTATTTCTCTCCTCATGGCTCACGGATTATGTCTGGGCTTCAAAACAGTATCACGGTAAAAAGGGAACGGGAAGGCTTGCGCCTTCCCGTTCGGCTGAACGGTTCGTTTTACTTTCCAAGCGCCGCGTTGACTTCATCGGTGATTGCCTGGCCGCCGAGGGCAAGCCAGTCCGTCGCGAACTTGTCGAACGCGCTGACCGGTTCCTGGCCCATGATGATTTTGATGACGAGTTCATTCTGCATTTTGTCAAGCGTGGTCTTTTTTTTTTTTTTTGTGGGTGTGGGAGCTCCGGCATACCCGCTGAGCAGTACGCGTTTTTCATTCTCGTACAGGTCGGTGACGCTCCAGGAACTGTCGGCTCCGAAGGTCTTGTACCATCCCCAGCATGTTTCGTCGCCGTTGAGGAACTTCAGGCAGTTGTCATACATGGCCAGCTGTTCGCCGAACAGTTTGCCCGGATCCTTGTTCTTCAGGGGTTCCTGTATGTTGCGGTAATTGTCGAGGTTCTTGACCGCGAGGTATGTGACGACGGGGGACAGTTTCCAAACGCCTTCTGTTCCCGGAGGGTTGCTGTACTTGACGTATTCCTGATTGTCGGGATCGAAAGTCTTCTTAACATACATGTTCATGAGCTTCATGACTGCTTCGGGATTTTTGCATGCTTTGCTCACGGAGAACCAGTCTGCCGTGCCGACATTGCTCTGGGTCATGGCGACCTTGTCATCGGCGGAGACGATGGGGTAGGGAAGCCAATCGGCCTTGGGATCGTTCGTGCGGTTGTTCTGCAAGGGCCACAGGCCATTCCAGTGGGCTCCGTAGAACGCGCCGTTGAGACCTGCGGCTGTCAGTTCGGATTCTTTTCCGCCGTCTTTTACTGCGAATTCCTTGTCGATGAGGCCGGCTTTGTACATTTCAGCCACTTTTGTCAATGCGGCTTTCATCTCTGGCTGGATGCTGCCATAGGCCATCTTGCCGTTGATTTCAACCCAGTTGTTGGGGTATGCGTGATAGGCATTGAACAATCCGTCGAGCACTGCGTATCCCTGACCCCAGAGATCCTTTTGCAGAGCCATTCCTACTGTGCCAGGCTTGCCTTTTTCCACAAAGACCTTCACGATGTTCTCAAAATCCGCGAATGTCTTGGGGGGTGCAAGATTGTAGGCCTTGAGCCAGTCGGAGCGCAGCCAGATGAAATTGACGTTCTCATGGTTGGCGTTGACCCTGGGAATGCCCAGGAGCTTGCCGCCGACCGTGGCGATGGACAGGACTGCGGGACCACCGTCATCGATGATCTTCTTGGTGAGGGGCGTTGCGAAATCCGGAAGAATGGTGGTAAGGTCCGCAAGCAGGTCGGCGTCGGCCAACTGCTTGAGCTGTGTGGCGTTGACGTTGATCAGGTCCGGGATGTCGCCTGTGGCGATGGAAACGTTGAATTTCTGGTTGAACTCGTCTGCGCCCTTGGCGATCCATGTGTTCACGATCTTTATGCCAAGTTCGTCGCTGATGAGGCGTGTCCAGCGGTTGTCGTCGATGGTTTCGCCGGGAAGCTTGGAGAGGGTGTTGTTTTCCAGCGTGTCGTCAGTCGCGACGACCCTTGTGATGGTGATGGGGGGGTCGTACTTGGACATGGGGCCGTTGGCGGGGACGGGTTCCGTGGCTTCCTCGGTGGCGGCGGCAGTGGTTTCAGCCGCAGTCGTCGCAGCTTCGGTGGCGGCGGCGGTGGTGGCGGCAGCCGTGGTGGCGGCGGCGGCGGCGGTCGTGGCGGCAGGGGTGGTGCCCCCGCAGCTGGTGAGGAGCATAAGGGCGGATACCAACAGGCAGAGGACGGTCAGTGTTCTTTTCTTCATAAACGCTTCCTCCTTGCAAATTAGGGTCGG
>CAZFWQ010000306.1:0-4630 GCA_964522755.1 uncultured Oscillospiraceae bacterium
GGTGATATGGGTGATGCGGCGCGTTCCGTCCTTCAGGCGGGACTGCTGGACGATCAGGTCCACTGCGGAGGCCATTTGCTCGCGGATGGCCTTGATTGGGCGGTCCATGCCAGCCATCAGGACCATTGTCTCCAAACGCGACAGCATGTCGCGCGGGGTGTTGGCATGGCCTGTGGTCAGCGAGCCGTCGTGTCCGGTGTTCATGGCCTGCAGCATGTCAAGAGCTTCTCCGCTCCGGACTTCGCCGACCACGATGCGGTCGGGCCTCATGCGCAGGGAATTACGGACGAGATCCCGGATGGTGACTGCGCCTTTCCCCTCCACGTTCGGCGGACGGGTTTCCAGGCGGACGATATGGTCCTGGTGCAGCTGCAGCTCCGCCGCGTCCTCAATGGTCACAATGCGCTCATCCTGCGGGATGAAGGAGGATATGACATTCAGCGTGGTTGTCTTTCCGGAGCCGGTGCCTCCAGAAACAACGATGTTCAGGCGGGCTTCGACGCAGGCTTTGAGGAACTGGGCCACTTCCGCCGTGAATGTGCCGAACCGGATGAGATCGTTCACGGTGAACGGTTTTTCCGAGAATTTCCGGATGGTGATGGTCGGCCCGTTGAGCGCCAGCGGCGGGATGATGATGTTTACGCGCGAACCGCTGGGCAGGCGGGCGTCCACCATCGGGGAACTCTCGTCAATTCGCCTGCCGATGGGCGCGACAATGCGTTCGATGATATGCATCACGTGTTCATTGTCCTGAAACCGGACATCGCTGAGTTCAAGCTTTCCCTTTTTCTCGATGTATACCATGTTCCAGCCGTTGACCATGACTTCGCTGATATCGGGGTTGTTCAGCAGCGGCGTGATGGGTCCGAATCCAATCGTCTCGTTGATGATTTCCCTGCCGACAAGGCCGCGTTCATTGCGTGTCAGGTGTGGTGCTTCCTTTTCAATGACCTCGTTGACGATGATGCGGATGGCTTCCTCCACATCGCCCGAATCCTTGCCGTCGTTGTCTTCGGTGATGTGCACTTCCTCCACGACGCGGTCGAATATCTTTTTCTTCAATTCACGGTAAGGGTCTTCACGCACTTCATCCCGGTTCGAGGTGCCGGAAGGGGTCCCCTTTTTTTTCGCTTCGTCGTCCTTTTCCAGCTGCAGCCTTTCCAATAGTCCCATTGGCCGTTCCTCCCCTGATGATTGAAATCCCGGTGCCGATCAACTCATCCGAACCACTTTTTCTTTGCCGGTTTCTCATCCCTGCCGGCTGTGTTCTCCGGATTGTCAAGCATATCGGACATGCTGAAGATGGCCTTCGCCACTTTCGTGTCTTCCCGGGTCATGACGAACGGGATGCCCTTGTTGGCGGATGTGATGACAGTGGTATTGTCTTCGGGCATCAGGGACCAGATGGGATGACCCACCGCCTCTTCGAATTCCCGGTATTTGATGCCATACTGCTCGGATGCCTTGTTCAGGATGACATGCATCTTCTCGCGCGGGTATTTGATGGATTCCATCAGGTCCAGGCCGACTTTCACATTCTTGATGGTGGGAAGGTCCAGGGTGGAAACGACCAGAATCCGTTCGGACATGTCGAGTGCAGTGAGTACGACCTCATTGAGGGCAGCGGGGAGATCTATGATGACATAGTGAAAATTCCCGGAAAGCAGGCCAAGCACCTTTTCAACCTGCTTGGCGTCGATGAACTCCGAATACTCCGGTTTCAGCGGGGCCGGCAGGATGTGGACACCGGTGAAATGGGTGGTGAGGTAATCGTTCGCGATTTCCGAATCAACGGTCTTGAGGTCGCGCACAAGGTCGTACAGCGTGTTCTTGACGGAAAGGTTCATCATGACGGACACATCGCCGAACTGAAGGTCAAGATCAACCAGGGCGACCCTTTTCTTCGTTGTCCGCGCAAGGGCAACGGCCAGGTTGCAGGCTATTGTCGTCTTCCCCACCCCGCCCTTGGTGCTGAATACCGTGAACACACGGGTCTGTATCACCTGATCCGGCGAACGGGTTCCGTGTTTGCGCTTTGTCTGCATTTCATAGGTCTTCTCGATGGATGCGACCAGGTCGTCGGAGGTGAAGGGCTTCACCAGGTACTCCCTGGCGCCGGCGGACATGGCCTTCTTCAGGTATTCCTGCTCACCCTGGACGGACATGATGATGACGCCGACATCCGGGTTGGATGTGGTGATGAGCCCCGCCGCAGTGAGGCCGTCCAGATCCGGCATGTTGATGTCCATCAGGACGATGTCGGGTTGCAGCTTCTGGACGGTTTTCACGCCGTCCCTGCCGCCGTTGGCCGTGCCGACCACTTCTATGTTCCGGCCGCCAAGGGAAAGCAGTGTCACGATATTTTCGACGGTGTCCTTCGAATCATCCACCACCACGACCTGAATTGTTCCGTCTTTCATGCAAATCCTCCATCCGGCCCCTGCCCGACGCATCCCGTTCCTGAAAACCGCCATATGTGCATTGAAATGTATGTCATAAGTCAGGGGGCAGCCGTGCCGGTACTCCCACTTGATTTGCCTATGGATGAGGACACTGCTCCGGAAGCTTCGCCCGGCATCACGGCAAAAGGAAGCAGCCGTTGCGGAATCATGTCGGTCACGACCGCCCCGTCCGTCTTGTCAATCCCGTCATCGTCCTTCCCGCGCAGCGCCAGGGTATAATCACTGTTCACTGTGTTGAAAACGAGCATTTCGGCATCTTTCGGGGTTACTGCGAGGGTCACCGTCTTTGGCATGTCCTCCAGGTTGAAGGCATCTCGTTTCGGCGCGCCGACTTTTTCATCCAGTATGCGGTTCGGGCCGATGGCCAAAACTTTTATGCGCTGCAGGACGATCTTCGTTAGTTTGACAGGGTCTCCGTCCTTTGTCTGCAGGGACCAGCTGGCGATGACATCAACAAAATCTCCCGTCATGATCTGCATGGACAGGATATTGCTTTCATTGACGAATACGCTGACAGCACGATAGCCATCCGCCAGGTTGTAGGAAAGAGAAAGTTCTTCCAGCTTCGCCAACCGTTGTTCACGGAAAGGTTCGCCCAGCATGATGGCTTCCTTTGCATACATCCCCTCGATTGCGGTTTTATCCAGGACAATTCCATCCGGTACGGAATCAGTGCTGACGTCAATGGAGCGCACATCTGCGGCAACTATCTCATCGCCCGGAAGAATGTCGCGCACGGATACGAGGATGGCCGTCTTGGCTCTTTCCGCCGTAGGCGCTTTCAAATTGCGCATATAATTGAAAAGAACCACAGCGCAGACAACAGTCAGTATCAGTGAGATGATGAGCGCCTTGCGATTTATCTTTCCCATGTCGAACTTCCCCCATTTGCCGGATCTTCCTATCATGTGTATTCCCGTTTATTCGACGCGCATAACGGTTTTGCTGACTAAAACGGCGGAACCGCCAGGAAAAAAAGCACCCACCACAGGCGTGAGCAAATGATTGTTGTATGTGATGGTGACGGTCACCTGGGCTCCGTGTGCTCGAAGGGCCTGGGCAGGCGTTATGCTGGTGGTCCTGTCCGACGCGTTCAGCGTCCCGGTCAGTGAAACGATGATGGCTGTGATTTCAGCATCGGTCCCGCCGACTGAGGCTTTTCTTGATGCCTCGCGCGAAGCGTTGGACAGTACGATGTAATTGTTGAACAAAAGCCCGAAATCGATGATGCCCATGAGGATAAGTATGATGATTGGCAGTACCAGGGCGGTTTCCACAATGGCTTGCCCACGGCTGCCGGATTTGTACCCATGGGCCCCGTCTTGAACGGTTTGTCCGGATTTTCTGGTGGCATGCAATCCATTCATCGCGTTTCCCTCCCCGCCCATCTCCTGATAGAATAAATTCAGAAAAAAAAAAGCCCCTGTTCGGGGCTTTTCCATTATTTCCGGCATATCCGGTCCAAGGAACGGATCCAATCCCGAGAAATGACCCATATTCCCATTCTTCTAGTATCAGTGGCTTTCCATGTCCTATCAAGCATCATGGCAGGTCGGCAGTGATGGCGATGAAGAAGCCGGCGACCTTGGGGCCAAGAAGCGACAGTGTGCCGAATGCGGCAAGGGCGACAAAACCGAGAATCAAACCATACTCCACCATGCCCTGCCCTTTTTCATTCCTGAACATGCCTTGCAGTTTCACCATGAGGTTCAACATTTCGGTTTCCTCCCCCTTGCAAAGTTTTTCTGATTCTACGAATTAACTTACGGCAATGCATCACCAACAGCGGTGAAGAGAGCAGCAATCTGGGGACCGAGCAGCGTCAGTGCGGCGACTGCGGCGATTGCAACCAATCCGATAATCAAACCATACTCAACCATGCCTTGTCCTTTTTCATTCCTGAACATGTTCTGCAGTCTCACCATTAAATTTGTCATGACAGTATCCTCCTTCAATTTGGTTCCGTTCTCCGATTCCCTCAATTTGGTTCCGTTCTCCGATTCCCTCAATTTGGTTCCGTTCTCCGATTTCCTTGTCCGTGGCCATTGTCCCATCAAATGCTTTTGTGCTTCGTTCCCTTGTCTCTGCTGCTTCCTCAGTTGTTTTCCGTGATTTCAGTATACCGCCAAACAGCCAACCGGGAATCGGTCTTTCTGCTCATTTTCACG
>CAZFWQ010000307.1:0-4628 GCA_964522755.1 uncultured Oscillospiraceae bacterium
GTCGTAGACGGGACCTCATATGATACCAACGTGACAGTCCAGCAGTTCAGCCTTGGCGACATGCGGAATGTCAAGCTGATCGGGTGGTACTTCACGGAATACGGTGTGCCGGAAGCATCGCAGACAGCCCCCATCTTCTTCTATGGAGACAATTGGATTTCCGGGGAGACTGCCATATCAGGCCAGCTCCTTGAGGACATTGCAGCGGGAAAAGGTCTGGGAACCCGGGTGATGCCCGCGGAATTGATGATTGACCCAACGAATGCGCCAAATCTCGACAAGCCGGCATATAGCTTGCTGGGCGTGCTTGCAACGGGCCTGCTGAACGGGTTGAATCCCTGTTCACTGGCCATGATGCTGTTTTTCCTGTCCCTGCTGGCCGTGCGTCCGGAGGGCATCCTGAAGGCCGGGATCCTGTTCGCGGTCGGGAAGTTCATCGGTTTCTGCTCGCTGGGCATCGTTTTTCAAGGATTGTTTTCCCGGATGCAGGCACCATGGTTTCAAAGTGCGTCACGGATTGTCCTGATACTGCTCGCCGGCGTGATGATCCTTCTTAACCTGAACGACTTCAGGGCCGCGGGAAAAGAGTCTTACCAGTCCATCCGCCTCCAGCTGCCCAAAAAACTTCGCGGCATGAATCACCGATGGCTGAAAAAGGTTGCATCCATGGAAGGAAGCAGGATGTTTCTGGCCGCCTGCCTTTTATTGGGGTTGATTGTCTCCATCGGGGATTTCCTCTGCACGGGACAGATTTACCTGGCGACCATCCTCTATGTGATGCAATCATCCAACGGATTGGATGTTCGGGCTGTCTTGACGTTTCTGGGATACGGCGTCGCTTTCGTTGCCCCGCTTCTGGTGCTGACTTTCCTGGTTCACCGGGGACGGGAAGTGTTCGACGTCTCGGAGTGGGTCAGGCGGCACATGCCGGCCATCAAGCTGGTGAACGCCTGTTTCTTTGTCCTGTTTGGCATCTGGGTGGTTTTTTTCTGGTAAAATCATCATAAGCGCCAAATGCCTGCAGATTCATGCATGCATGTGCGGCGTACTGCCAAGGGGGTTTCGAAAATGGACCTGCACCGCATCGAGATCAGTCTCAAGGATGATTCGGACAGGATTATCATGAAGAAGAAGCTGACCGGGCTGCCCTTGCGGGAGGAGGTCGTGCTCAAGTGGAGCATGGAGTGGTTCAACGACCCGGAACCCTGCATGATACACCGCACGGCCGTGATGAAACGGCTTTTCATGGAATGGGCGGAATATCTGGAACCCGCCATGGCATCCGGAAAATGCGAGATGCCATGGACCCAGGTGCCGGACCATCTCCGGCAGATGCTGCACACGACCGGTGCAATCCATTGCCTGATGGTGGAAGAACGGAAATGAACATGTTCAGGCATTTCTGACGATGATGCTTCCCGGTCCCATTTTTCTTGCCTCTTCGACAGCTGTGGCCGTATCATCGATCATTTGCCGGATATCCGTCAAGGAGTTTTTCCTTGACACCAGGGCGCCAATCTGGCACGTCATGGCGAATCCACACCCGACAGAGGGGAAATCGAATTCCTCCATTCCGCGAACGATCCGCTCCGCAATCTGCGTGATGCCTTCCTTGCCGCTTTTGGCAAATGCGACGAACTCGTCACCGTGGGCGCGGCCTATGGCCATATGTTCGCCGAGTGTCGCAAAGCTGCTGCGAATGATGTCAAAACAGGCCACGATGACATTGTCGCCGACATCGAAGCCATATGCGTCATTGACCCTCTTGAAATGGGAAATGTCGAATCGCAGCACACTGACAGGATCCATGTCGGTACAGTTTGACAATATGCTGTTCACCGACTCCAGAAACAATTCCATGTTCGGCATGTTCTTTTTGATATCATGAACGCTGGCTTTTTCGAAACGCATCAAGTCGATTTTGGCATCCATATGAAATCCTTCCTTTTCCAAAAGCCGAATCAGTTTGTCGATCTGGATTTTCTTCTGGATTTGCTCATTCAGGTTCGATCCGATCTCGACCCTTTTCCTGGCCAGATCATGAATCAGTTTCTGGCTGCTGATTGGCCCTGAAAGCATGGCGCGTATTTCAGCGAGAGGGAATTCAAGGTCTTTCAGAATGAGGATCCAGTCCAGCTGCCGTGATTGATCCGCGTCGTAAGAACGGTAGCCTGTCGCAGCGTCCAGAGAAGCCGGTTTCAGCAGGCCGAGTTCATCATAATGACGGAGCATCTTGGTCGTGACATTGTTGATGGCTGCGAAATCACTTATCTTCATGGCTATTTACCCTGGAATGCGCTGCAGAATGTTTGAATCGGCTGAACCGGTGGCGCATGCACAGGTTCATGCCGTGTTTCGGCGGGTATATGGAATAGATTCCGGTTTCAGTTGTTTGGCTTGATCGCTGAAGCGCTTCAACAACCTCCGGATTCATCGTAAACCTTCCCGTTGTGTCAAAGTCAAGTGCAAATATAAAAATATTTGTCAGTTTCTCATTGTCTACAGGTCGGGCATGCATTCAGCGAATGATTGATCACTTACCCAAATCGTTTTCGGGACAGGCATCCATTCAACTCATCATTGATCACATACCCGTATCGTCGATTCCATCCAGCCAAGCCATCACCGGGCCCATGATGGCGGCGACGGATCCTTCTTCAAATGGATTGCACAATCCTGCCAGTTCCAGAAGCTCAAGATAAGGGCGGCTGCCGCCGGCCTGGCAAAGGCGGAGATAATCCGCCCAGGCCTTTGAACGATCAAGTTCCGCCTTTGTCCAGAATTCGAAAGCGCTTATCTGCGCCAGCGTGTAATCTATGTAATAGAATGGCGAAGTGAAGATATGGCTTTGCCGGAACCAGAATCCGCCTCTCTCCAGAAATCCGTTGCCCTCATAGTCACGATGAGGCAAGTATTTCCGTTCAATATCACGCCATTTGGATTTGCGTAATTCCGGGGTCGCATCCGGGTTTTCATAAACCCAGTGCTGGAATTCATCAACCGTCACCCCGTACGGGATGAAAAGCAGGCACCCTGACAGGTGCGCGAATTTGTACTTGCCCGTGTCACCTTGGAAAAAACGGTCCATCCATGGCCAGGCAAGGAACTCCATGCTCATCGAATGGATTTCGCAGGCTTCCAGGGTTGGCCAGAGATACTCGGGAAGTTCGGCATTCCGGCTTTCGTACGCGGCAAATGCGTGACCAGCCTCATGTGTCAGCACATCGACGTCATCCGACGTGCCGTTGAAGTTCGAAAAGATGAACGGTGCTTTTTCGTCCGCGATGAAAGTGCAGTATCCGCCGCCGGCCTTTCCGGGTCTTGCCACCAGATCCAGCAGGCCATGATCGCGCATGAACTTGAAAAAAACATCGGTTTCTTCCGACATTTCATAGTACATGTCCGTGGCATGAGCCGTCATCCAATCAGGTGAACCCTTCGGGATCGCATTGCCAGACAGGAAGGACAGGGCTTCATCATAGTATTTCAGCGCTTCCAGACGGAGCCTTCCTGCCTGCCTTTCACGGAGACGCTGCGTGACGGGAACCACGGAATCCAGGATCTGGTCCCGATAGCAGTTCACCTTTTCCGCATCATAGTCCGTTCGGTTCATCCGTGCGTAGCCGAGTTCGACGAAGCTGCCGAATCCAAGCTTTTTCGCGATCGTTGTCCGGACTCTGACAAGTTCGTCATAGATACGGTCGAGTTCCATTTCATGTTCGGCAAAAAAACCTGTGACAGCCTTCTGAGCGAGCATGCGCATGGCGCGGTCCTTCGACTGTGAAAAGGGACCCATCTGCGACAGGTTCCGGTCTTCACCCTCAAAAGGGATTCTGGCGCTCGCAAGCAATTTCACATACTCGCTGCAAAGCTTGTTTTCAGCCTGCAGGTCTTCAAGGACTTCAGGCCTGAAGGTCTTCCTCTTCACATCTACAAGGTCGAAGAGATGTTGTCCGAATGCATCCGACAAATCACTCCGATAGGGTGAAGCATGCAGGGCATGATAAAACTCGCTCAGGAGGCCTTCATAGTGGGGCATCATTTCATCCATGAAATTGTTCTCGCCGTCATAGAATGCATCACGGGTATCAAGGCTGTGCCGGATTGACACGAGTGTGGCAAGCGTCTCGATATGGCTTCGCAGCACGGTGAGTTCCTTCATGATGCAGATCTGGACATCGGACGATTCTGCCTGTGAAAAGCCTGTGACCAGCCTGCGGAAACTATCTTCCAGTGCGTCAAAATCAGGGCGGGCATATGGAATCATGGGGAACGTCATAGCGTCTGTCATGGGGTTCCTCCTGTGACAGCCACTCCGATTTCGCAGGAATGGCTGGGTTTTCCTTTTGCGAGAGATGCTTTGATTGTATCACAAGGATGCCGGCCATCAAGGTGCTGTGATGAACATCCCAACAATGTTCATCGTGAGGGGCAGTCAATGGGATGAGCGCAAAACCCAAACAAAACAATGGGTTCAGGGCAAGGTATCCAAGAACATATTGACAGAACAAACGTTCTTATATAAAATGTAATCGGATCCAAGGATCAAAGAGTCATGGACGCGCGGAAGAGCTGCCAAAACGTCAGGGGAGCCTCCGGAGAGATGCATATTCGGGGAATAAATGCTA
>CAZFWQ010000308.1:0-4620 GCA_964522755.1 uncultured Oscillospiraceae bacterium
TCCGCTCATGCTGCTGCTCGATGAACCGGCCGCCGGCATGAACCCGCAGGAAACAAGAGATCTGATGAAACTCATCCGCTTTATCCGTGATCAGTTCAAACTGACCATCCTGCTGATCGAACACGACATGAGCCTGGTCATGGGCATCTGCGAACGCATCCTGGTGTTGGACTACGGCCAGACCATCGCGTCGGGCACCCCGGATCAAATCAGCAAGAACCCGATGGTCATCAAGGCCTATCTGGGAGAGGAGGCCGAGTTCGGTGCTTGAAGTACGTGATTTGAATGTCTATTACGGCAATATCCACGCCATCCACGACATCAGCTTTTCTGTGGCGGAGGGGGAAATCGTCACCATGATCGGCGCGAACGGAGCGGGAAAGTCTTCAACGCTCAACAGCCTGTCATGTGTAATCCCTTTCAAAGGGTCCATCACTTTCATGGGAAAATCGCTGATTAACGTCAAACCGCATTCCGTGGTCGATCTGGGCCTGGTGCAGGTGCCTGAAGGGCGTCGCATCTTCGCGAACCTCACGGTGAAAGAAAACCTGGAAATGGGTGCATACAGCCGAAAAGACAAGGTGCGCATCCGCAATGACTTCGAGAACGTCTACACCCGCTTCCCCCGCCTCAAGGAGCGGCTTTCGCAGATAGCCGGCACGCTGAGCGGCGGCGAGCAGCAGATGCTGGCCATGGGCCGTGCCCTGATGTCACAGCCGAGAATGCTGCTGATGGATGAGCCGTCGATGGGTCTTGCGCCGCTGCTGGTCAAGGAAATTTTCAGCATCATCCGCGATATCAACGCGGCGGGCACAACGGTTCTCCTGGTAGAACAGAATGCAAACATGGCCCTGTCCATCGCCAACCGGGCCTATGTCATGGAAACGGGGCGCATCATCCTGTCCGGCTCGGCGTCCGACCTCATGAAGAGTGAGGAAGTGCGCAAAGCCTACCTTGGCGGTTGATTGCCAATCCGGCCATTCATCGGTGTTACCGCCAGCCAGGCATTTTCCCGATGATGATTTGCCCCGGTGCCACTGCATGAAACCATGATCGGTTGCCACATCAAAAGGAGGCAGTAACATGGTCGTACGAAATGTCATGACGTCGAATCCGTTCACCATCACTCCTGGCACCACCATCGCCGAGGCACTCGGCATCATGCGGGAAAAGGGAATCCGCCGATTGCCCGTGATGAAGGGGGACAAACTCGTCGGCATCATCACGAAGAGACGCCTGCTGGAAGTATCTCCCTCCCCCGCCACCACACTAAGCGTTTTCGAAATGAACTACCTTTTGGCGAAGACGGTGGTTAAGGACATCATGACGAAGGATGTCATCACCGTCAGCCCGGATGCCCTGCTCGAGCAGGCAGCCGTCATCATGGCGGACAGCAACATTGGCGGTCTGCCTGTGATGGAGAAGGGCAAACTGGTCGGGATCATCACGGAAAAAGACATTTTCCAGTCTTTTGTCGAAATTCTGGGGTTTCGCGACCCGGGAAGCCGGATTTGCGTCGATTACGGAGACGACAGGCCAGGCGTCCTGGCTTCCATCTCAACGCTGATGGCAGGTATGGGCATCAATATCTCCCATATCGCCATCTACAAAAACGAGATCATTTTCCGTGTCAATACGAACAACGTGGAAAGCCTTGTCCAGAAACTCAAGGATAATGGTTTTGCAGTCACATCCATCTACAAAGGGGCATGAACTTGAGACGTTCCCTGACGCGAAAGAAGTCCCGCGTCTATGCCAACAGTCCGCAGGATGTCATCACCTTCACTGCTTCCTGGAAACCGAGTACCTGCACGGCTTGAATCCCCATCGCACCGGCTGCATCCACATTGGCCGGGTGATCGTCAAAATACAGCACCGATTCAGGTGGCGCACCCAACGATGCCAACACCTGCCGGAACATGGCGGCATCAGGCTTCAGCAAACCCATGCGGTAGGACAGGAAAAGATGCCGGACCCTATCAAGCTCGGGAAGCATTCGTCTTGACATCTGCCAGTGGGTATCGCTCGTATTGGATAAAATGCCGGTTTGCATGTTTTGTGCCAATACGGGCAGTATCTCCGCTGCTCCTGAAAAAGGGGACTCTAAAAAAGACATGAATATTTCCAGGAATCCCGCTTCATCCATCGGCAAATCAAGTTCCCTGATAATGTCCGTGCAATATGTCCCCAGGCTGGACTTGCCGGATTCAAACGCCCTGACGGCAGGAGAAAAAAGCCATCGCCGCATCAGTTCCGCTTCATCCATCCTGCCGCCAAGATGGGAAAGAAGTGTCTGAACGCCGCGCAAACGGATCAGGACACCCCCAAGGTCAAACAGGACGACACGTATCTTCCCATTCGTTTTCCATTCGCTATCCATTCGAACTCCATTCACAACCATTCGAACTCCATTCACAACCCATTCGCAACCCATTCGCAACCCATCCACCAACAGGAAGAGAACCCGCGAAACGCGGGTTCTCGCTTTTTCAAGTATCGGGAACGCACCAGGCCACTTTTTCATGTGCCCGGAACGAACAAGTTCAGCTTTTTCAAGTATCGGAAACACATCAGTCTTTCACTTTGGACATGACCAGAAAACCCAGACCGGCATAAATCAGCACGCTGACCAGTGTCCCGAATCCGAAATATCCGGAGAAGACGCTGCGCAGGAACGTGATCAGGCAGAAGGCAGAATAGCCGTACAGGCCGGCATACAGGAACTGGGTGTGTCCGTTGGCCCAGCACATGATCAGACCTGCGATGAGGATGTACCAGTCGAACGCCCCGATGAAATCCCCGATGATGCCGAGATTCAGAATATAGTTGAGCAGCATGAAGGCAAGCGAGCCAAACACGAGAATGACATCCAGATGCATCATGGAATTGATGAACGGAACCTTTGCAAAGCCCTCTTTCAGTTCGACGCCGATTCTCCTGAACGTACTCATCTTTTCCCCTCCTGTGACGGCGGATACTGCCGAATGCTTCCGATCATGCCCGGAACCGCATGCAGCCCCCAATTGAAAAATACCACATTTGCCGGCATATCGTCAATGATGCTTGCTGATGTCCTCTTTCAAATCTGCAGAAAATCTGCAGATGCCATCTTTCAAATCTGCTGATGTCCTCTTTCAAATCTGTTGATGTCCTCTTTCAAATCTGTTGATGTCCTCTTCAAATCTGCGAATGTGTCCTCTTTCAAAGCTGCGAATGTCCTCTTTCAATGGCAAGCAGGCTGTCCTGCAAAGGATTCTTCCGTTTTCCCATGAATCCTGTCGGAGTGCCGTCAGAACCGATGATCCGGTGACAAGGGATGAAAAGGGGAACAGGATTTGCCCGAAGCGCCTGCGCCACTGCCCTTGCCGCGCCAGGCCTTCCCATGCGGAGCGCGAGGCTTCCATAGCTGGCAGTCCCGCCGGCCTTCACTTCCACGGCCGCAGCCCAGACTTCACGCTGGAACGGGGTTCCTAGTATGGACAAGGCAGCCTGTAATTTGGCGTATGGATTTTGAAACCACCGAAGTATCGCGTCACACGCATTTTTTGTCTTTTCATCCGGGGCTTCCTCCAGACAACCTGATGGCAAGGACCATGGCTCCGCTTCAGGAAGATCCACATGAAACACACCAAGATTGTCCGTGACCACCCCCATTTCACCTAGCGGTGATTCAAATCTCATTCTTCGGAATATAGGCTGTTCCGTCATGGGTTCCACATCTTTCCATAAGGAACGGCGATTGGAGTAAACCGGCACAAGGCAGTCCCTGAGGCGTTTTTCATCGACGTGTCCGTCTGCGACAAGGGCAACGCGGATGCCTGACGCCGTTGCCGCCTCGCAATCGTGCTCGGTATCTCCGACGTATAGGATCTGGTTTGCAGGATATCCGCATTGTTTCACCCATTCTTCCACCAGATGTGTTTTCGTTCCCCCATGGTTGTCTTCCCGTCCCACAAGCCTGACAAATTGACCCAGCAAGCCAAATTGTCCGACCTGCGTGCGCAAGGCGTTTTCCTCCGATGCCGAGACGATGGCATGCGTCACACCCAGTGCCGACAGTGAGGACAGCACCTCCGACGCGTCAGCATGTATGCCAAATAGCCGTGATACGCCCTGCCCGCCTTCTTCCGGCATGAATCCTGAAATCGCGTCTTCGTAAGCCGCTCCGAATTCATCACACAGCAAGTCGTAGTTTTCTTTTACGAGATCGAATCCAGCCTTGCGGTAATATTCCCTGACAGGGAACATGACGCGTGTGCGATATCCTTCCAGCGACTCTCCCGCCATCCCTCTGCGTCGCATCAGCACATCGACTGCGGCCGCACAGGCTTTCGCATCGTCCAGAAGGGTGCCGTTCCAATCCCAGATGATATGCCGAATAGAGGGTATGTGCCGACTTTTTGCATTGTGCGGCCTGTTGTGATTCCATGCGCTTTTTGTTGCAGGTGCCATTTTGTTTCCTCCGATAAGACTTTGATGCCCGATTCTGATATAATGTACATGTACATGAGCGTGAACATTCGCAGGCCATACTCAGAAAGATATGCTTGAAGCTGCTTCATAGAAGAATGATAAGGTGTCGCTTGCCGGAATAGTCTGAATCCCAGCTGGCATGCCGAT
>CAZFWQ010000309.1:0-4613 GCA_964522755.1 uncultured Oscillospiraceae bacterium
ACGCCGGCCGGATCCTTGAAATAGTCGCATTTCGCCGGCGCCTTGATTCGGATTCCACCCTGCGGCAATGCTTCGATAGCAGATGGATTCTGCCACTGAAAATCACCGGTTTTCTTTTCGGATAATCCTTCTAAAAAATTACAGCTCATGTTTGTCTCCTCGAAAGTGGATTTTATCAGTTGAATCGTTCATTCAATTATATCTCATCCACTTTGCAGATACAAAATGAATCCTTGTTCCTGAATCCCTGTTCCTGCCTGCGAAATGAAAAGAAATGTTCGGCTCCGCTTCGTTTGGAAAGATATGTTTTTCCCTAACTGTCAACAAATGAAACGAAATATTCAGCTCCGCATCGATTGGAAATATATGTTTTTCCCTATTTGTCATCCATGCCGGCAAACGGTATAATTAGGTTATTTCCTCATCGCGTTATTCCGCAGCACCAATCCGGGCTGGTTTTTTCCGGATCAGGAGATCGGTACGGAAAGATGACGCACAAGATGGCATCAAGGGAGGCTCGACCATGACAGGATTCGATACTTCAAACCCGGATGAAAAAAACAAGCAGACCACCCTGACGAAGGAAGCGATTCTGCATTTATGGTCAAAAACCTATAACACAGACGGGAAGCCGGACTGGTCGCATCTCTTCCCATACTACCATCCGGACATCGTCTTTCAGGACTCCATCCAGCAGGTGGTCGGAATCATTGAATTCAAGGCGATGTGCGCGCGGCTTGCAGACCGGTGCAAAAGTCTCCGCATGGATATTCTATCGTTTGCACAGGACGGCAGCGTTGTCCACATGGACTGGAAAATGACCATGTCATTCAAGAAGTTTCCGGACACGCCGATCTTCGGAGCCACGAAACTGGTATTCCACGAAGATGGCAGAATCATCGAACAGCGTGACTATTATGACCTCTGGGGAGACATCTTCAATGGCATCCCGTGGTTTCATAAAGGATACAGACGTTTCATGCAAAGAAAATTCGGTTGACATCATGGAGACGGGAGGCGCTCGGATGAAATACGAATGGCCGGACGAACTGATGTTTCTCAAAAATCGAAAGGCTCCCCAAAAGGTGTTCGAAGCGTCAATGCAAGGTAAAATCTGTGTGATTACCGGAGCGACTTCCGGTGTTGGCCGTGCAGCGGCGAAAAGCCTTGCGAGTCATGGCGCCCAACTGGTCATGATTTCGCGCAATGCCCAAAAAGCTGAAAGGTTCGCTCAGGAAATCAAGGAAAAGTGGGGTGTATCCATTGATTCGATCATTGCCGATTTCAAGGATCTGGACCAGGTCCGCCAGGCCGCCGACACCATCATCAGCCGATACCCGCGAATCGATGTACTGATCAACTGTGCCGGGCTTCATTCAACAACACGGACGGAAACAAGGGAAGGCCTGGAGACGGTATTCTGCGTCAATCATCTCGCTTCATTCCTGCTTACCTATCTGCTGCTGGACAGGCTGAAGGAGAGTGCTCCCTCACGCATCATCCAGGTGAACTCGGAGGGGCATCGCTTCAACGGCCTGGACCCGGAGGATCTGGATTGGCGGAAGCGTCATTATACGGGCCTTCGATCTTACGGCGCCTCAAAGACCGCACAGCTCCTGACGGTATGGGAATATGACGATCTGCTGCGCGGGACAAACGTGACGATTAACGCCATGCACCCCGGAGATGTGAAAACCAACATCGGGAACAACAACGGCTGGCTTTACCGTTTCTTCACTCGCTATGTCGTCGGGTTGTTTTTGAAGGACCCGGCCATATCGGGAGCGGCAATCGGATACCTGGCGTCGGCTCCGGAACTCGCCAATGTCAGCGGCCGGTTCTTCCACTTGACGAATGAGGAAAAGCCGGCTGCCCATGCCCTCGATCGGAATATGGGCAAGCGACTCTGGGCAATCAGCATGAAACTGACGGACTTGCGCAACTGACTGATGGCCAATCTGTCTTAACGCCCCACATGGGTTTTCGCTGCGCATCAATTCAGCTTTTTGAGGACCTGGTCGGCCGCTATCTTTCCTGTCAGGATGGAAATAGGCAGGCCGGAAGGGCTATAGACCCAGTGTCCGGCCTGATATGCATTGGGAATCGGCGTGAGGACCGACTTGGCAATTCCGGGTATGCTGTGGACGACAGGGATGCTGCTGTTTGTGAATGCCCAGCCCGTGAGGGCGCCGTCGGTGTTGCCCGTCTTTTTCTTCAAGGACAATGGCGTGGAAACAAAATGATTCGTGACTTTTTCCTTCAATCCGGGGTATATCGATTCATCCAGAACATCGATGATTGCATTTGCCGTAAATTCCTTGAACGCATCGTACCATCCCATCCCGGCAATGTGGCTGACCAATGGATAATCAAAAAGCGTGCTGATGATCAGTCCCGTCTTGCCCTCGGGTGCCAGATGTTCATCCCGCATCACCGGGCACGAGATTTCGAATGTCGTCAGACGGTAGTATTGCCCAAGCCACTCCTCAATGACGCGCCGATCTTCGGAATACGCTTTATCGCCATGCATCAGCAGGGCATCCGAATTCAGGCTGCTCAAACCTGTTTTGAACGGCGTATAGAAGAAATGGGCGTTGGCGATTCTAGTAAAATACTGCTTGTCCATGTCAAGGGTCAGATAGAGGGTCAGCACCGAGTCGCATCCGGCCTTGTCGGCAATGGCGTTTTTTTGCGACAGAACGGCTTGCCGGACTTCCTTGTCATAGATCAAACCGGAATCCGTGACCTGATAAAGCCGTTTCATATCCGCCGCCCAGATCAATTTTTGATAATGATACATGTTTCCCTGCGAATCATGAACCTGGTTGAGCGCGGCATCAAGCCGGCAGATTTCCGTTTCACATTTTATTTCACCATGATGCGCAAGGATGTATTCTTTCATCTTCTCGACGAGAATGCCGGTACCGCCCTGAGGATATTCATAATCCAGATACAGGCTGAAATAACTCAAGGCGAAAAAAGTCGGCGTATCCTTGAAAAAATGTTGCGCAATCATGTCAATCAGGGCCTGATTGCCGGATATCTTTTTCAGATATCCGACAACCGGCTTATCAAGCCGGGATATTTTCGGCGATGTGACCAGGTACTTGAACAACCACGGCAAAAGTGTCTTCATGATATAACGCCAGTCTTTTTTCAGATCCATGAACATCGGGTTGTCAATACCGTATAGAACATCCATATAATGCATGATTTTCTTGATCTCGAGACCAAACTGTTCGATGTCCCGGTTATTTTCAGGAAACTGTTCGCGCAAAAGCCGAAGATAGTCCTTCAGACTATCCTTCGACTTCAGGTTGATGACATCATGCCCGATTCCAATGGAAACGCTGTTTCGGATGAATGGCACTTCAATACCAAGCTGCCGGAGCATCGGCTTCACGATTCCGGAGTTTTCTATCGCGCGAATGCCTCCGTCAAACGTAAAACCATGATAATCAAATGAGTTGACCAGTCCGCCGACATTCGCTTCCTTTTCACAAAGCAGAACCTTTCGTCCGGCTTGACACAGAAAGGCGGCCGCTGTCAAACCAGCCATGCCGCCTCCGACAATCACCACTTCATAATCAACCATGCATCCTCCATAACACCTTGCGACATCATGTAACCCCTAGCATATCCTATGGTATCCTTATTGTACCATATGAAACACACAGTTTACATATTGAGGATATTCCGTTTTTCACTCTCGAAGGCATACGATGTGCGAAACGGCAAGTATTGCAACTATACAAAGGAGGGTGTTTCCATGGCATACAGAGTGGAGCATGTGAACAAGGGAACAGGAATCACGTATGTGTGAAGCCGTTTCGACTTGAAACACTGCACATTGACTTGCAGTCATCGTTATAATGTGACCGGGAAATCAGGATGCATTATCTGTATTTGCTAATGCTATCAATCAGCGCCTCGATGTTTTCAAAGGGAAAACCATTGTCGATCTCAACGTAGAACCAGGATCCTCCTTCATATGGTTTGAATGCTTCAACGAGCCGCTTGATTTCACGACGCACATCCTCAGGCGTGCCGTACGTCATGATGCCTGCACGGTCAATATGCAGTGCCACAGCCAGACCCACGTCCTTGCAATATGCGGCGAACTCGTTTGCGTGATAGGCCGTCAGCTGCGGCCAGATTGAATCTACCCCGATCGCCTTGAAATCCTCAAGAAAGGGAAACACTTTCCCGCAGGAATGAAAATGCAGCTTTACGCCGTATCGGATAGCCACATCCGCCATGCGTTTCAGACGCGGCACGAGAAAACTGCGAAAGATGGAGGGTGAGATCAACTGTCCCGTGCCGGTGCCATAATCGTCACCGAAGCCGATCGCATCGACTCCCGCACGGCAAAGCGTTTCAATCCCGCGGATATTGTAATCCGTGATCATGTCGGCGAGACGATTGATTTCCGGGGAATCATCCATCATGTCCATCAACACATCCTCGAATTTGCGCAGCGAATGAAGGCGCTCAAAAATGCCGAAAAAGCCCTTCTTGACGAAACGGCCCTCTGCCTTCAGCGATGCAATCCGGCATTTGAGCGCATCAAATTCCCCCTGTCCGCTGAATAGGGGCGGGGGCATGACATATTC
>CAZFWQ010000310.1:0-4600 GCA_964522755.1 uncultured Oscillospiraceae bacterium
TTCCTCCCGGGTTCGGGCGATCGGGTCAAAAAACCTGCCCTTGAGCGGAAACGGCATCACCGTCATGGTCGAAGGCGGTTGTCCCAGCCGCACCATATGTTCCCTTGCGTTTTCAGAGCAGACAATCACTTCGTCGGCCAGCGGGTTCACCCACATGCTGTTTGCGCGGAAGGGATCATTGACATGGGACACGATCCGGCAGTCCAGCCGGTGTCTTTCACGTGCGAACACAGCCACGGAGGTGCAGAACCAGTGCGTCGAGATGATGATGTCAGGCTGGTAGTCCCGGATGTACCGCGAGCCCTTCTGAACGAAATCCGTGTTGAGGACACGGGTGAACGCATTGCTCCGCGCTATGCGGTACATGTTGTCCATCAGCCCGTTCAGCCGGTTGGTGGCGACAGGGTGCGCCAATGCCACGTTCCAGAATGTCTTGATCCACCGGTCCGCCTGCACGGCGCCGCAGACACATGGAAAATCCACGACAGCCATCTCGTATTCACCGGGATACTGCCTTTCGATGGCATCGCGAATGGCAAGGCCGATGGACTTGTGTCCTCCCCCCACCTCTATCATGGGTATGAATATCCGTTTTTTCCTGACAATCGGCATGCCGGTCCGCTCCGTGGTCAAACTTCGCGAGGCTGATTGTTCTCGTTGAAAATGATGTTGACCGCCTTCATGGGTGAAACAGTGGATATGGCATGCTTGTATACGAGCTGCTGTTTGCCTTCCGTGTCCAGCACAACCGTGAAACTGTCGAAACCCTTCACCATGCCGCGCAGTTGAAATCCGTTGGTCAGATAAACCGTGACTGGAACATGTTCTTTCCTGACCTGGTTGAGGAAAACATCCTGAAGATTGATATTCTTGTTCATGAGAACCTCCCTGCATAAAATCAAATAAGATAAGATGAAATCAAAACACGGTCCTCGCCAATAAAATGAAACTTTTTTTACAGCCGGAGCCATGTCCTTATCTTACCCAAAATCTACCGGGGTATCAAGCGGAATTCAAATGTTTGTCCGTTATTTTGATTCGAGAGGCTGAACTGCCGGGTTCATATCCATTGTCCGGATCCCATATGGCATTCGATGTCCTGGCAGGTATACAGGATCCGGTCTGAGTTCAGGACCCGGTTGGAACTCAGGACCCGGTCTGAACTCAGGACCCGGTTGGAACTCAGGACCCGGTTGAAACGCAGGACCCGGTTGGAACTCAGGACCCGGTTAAAATCCCAATCTGTTCAAGTATGAAATCCGTTCCGGACTGTACAGGGTCCATCCACTTAAGGCCATCAAGCCGGGAAAACCAGGTAATCTGGCGTTTGGCGTAGTTGCGCGTATTCTGCCGGATCTGTTCGACCGCCTCTTCCAATGTGGATGACCCGCTGAAATGTGCCGCCAGCTCCTTGTAGCCGATGCCCTGCATCGACTGGAGCGACGTGCCGTACCCGGATTCCAGAAGCCCGCGCACTTCTCCGGGCAATCCGGCCGCCATCATCATGTCCACCCTGCGGTTGATTCGCTCATACAGCAGCTGCCTTTGCGGCAGCAGGCCAATAAGGATGAACCGCCACGGCGAGGGTTCCATGCGGGACCTTTTCAGATGGACAGCCATTGCCTCCCCCGTTTCATGATGGATTTCCAATGCGCGGATAACGCGGACCAGGTTGTTGGGATGTATTGCGGCGGCGCTTTCCGGATCCCGGGCAGACAACAAGGCATGGACCGCTTCCACGCCCTCCGCTTCTGCCAATTCCTTCATCTTCAGGCGATAAGCAGGATTGGCAACCGCTTCGGAAAAAACAAGGTTGTGGACCAGGCTGTTCGCGTACAGGCCCGTCCCCCCCGCAACGACAGGCAGACGGCCTCTCGAAAGGATATCAGCGACAGCCTGCCTTGCGCATGCCTGCCAGTCCGCAACGCTGAACGGTTCATCGGGTGACGCGATGTCTACCAGATGGTGGCGGATGCCCCGTTGTTCCGCGGCAGACGGCTTGGCCGTCCCGATATCCATGCCCCGGTATACCTGCATCGAATCGGCCGATATGACTTCTCCGCCGAATGCGAGGCATGCGTCTACGGCAAGTGCCGTTTTACCGGATGCGGTCGGGCCGGCAAGCACCAATACGGTTTTTCCGTCTGACATGATACGGGCCATCCTTTCCCGATGATTCAGTGATCCACGGCGATTGCTTCCGATTCAAACAATCCGCTTAAAGCGTTTTTCCAGTTCCTTCCTTGAAAATCGGAGAAGGATTGGACGTCCATGCACACATGTATATGGGTTTTCAAGATTGGACAGGCGGTCCAGAAGGGCGCGGATTTCCACTCCTCCCATCACACGGCCGGATTTGATGGCTCCCTTGCAGGAAATGCGATGAAGAAGTTCTTCGCTGATCCCTCCCTGTCGCCGGTTGGCCTCCATCGGCCAGTCAGCCAGGATGGATATGAGGTCCGTCTCTGACAAGCCCCCGTCAAACGTCGATGGAATGGCACGGACCAGCAGAGTGCCTTTTCCGAATGTTTCCAGCTCAAATCCGATGCGCTGTAAATCTTCGATTGACAGAACAGCCTGATCATACTCAAGCGCGGACATTTCAAGCCGAATCGGCTGCATCAGCTGCTGGGAATTGACGGTTCCGGATGCAAGGCTCCACTTCAAATCCTCAAAACGGATGCGTTCATGGGCGGCGTGCTGGTCAAGCAGCAGCATTTCATCCTGATGCTGCAAGATAAGGTAGGAATCAAAAATCTGCCCCACGATGCGCATTTCCAGAAAAGCCGGGTGTCTGACACGTGCATGGACCCCCTCGATTGGAAAGTCTTGAGGACGGCCGATGAGGATTTCAGGCTGCAGCTCCGCAGCCCGCAAAGGAGGTTCCGCAGTCTGCAAAAGAGGTTCCGAAACCTGCAGAGGAGGCTCCGCAGTCTGCAAAGGAGGCTCCGAAACCTGCAAAGGAGACTCCGCAGTCCGCAATGGAGACTCCGCAGTCCGCAATGGAGAACCCGCGAAGTCCTTGGATTCAGGCGCCGAATGTCTTCCTGCAGCCGGTTCGGCTCCCCATGAACCTGTATGTTCCCCGACATTTGACGGCAAGGAGGAATTCGAACCGAAATGCTGCTGCTGTTTCATTCCGCCTTCATCCGCCGGATTTACCCGGCCATGAGCCGTCATTGGCTGTGTATCCGCCGGACTGGCCCAGCCAGGCGCAATCACTGGCTGCGCATCAGCCGAACCGGCCTGGCCAGGAGCCGTCATTGGCTGCGTATCCGTTGAAACAGCCATGGCTGCTGATCCGGCAACATATGAAGAAGGTTGATCCCCATTTCCATTGAATTCCGGCAGAACCAGTTCTCCGATGAGCGAGCAGGCCATGAGCGCATTCCTGACGGCTCCGTGGACAGCCGAAAAAACAGCGCCTTCCTCGGAAAACCGCACCTCCAGCTTGGCCGGGTGCACATTGACGTCCACCCGCATGGGCGGGATGTCCAGCACCAGGACGGCAAAGGCGAACTGCCTCGTCATCAGCAGTGTCTTGAATGCTTCATCCAGCGCCGCGGTGACGGTTCGGTTCTGTATGAAGCGGCCGTTCATCAGGACCGTCTGCCTGGCGCGGTTTCCCCGCGCGATGGCGGGCAGGCCGACGAATCCGGATACGGAGATTCCTTCGCGGGCATGGGACAGCCGGAGCATGGAATTGGCCGTTTCCTTCCCGTACAGGCTGTAGACGGTGCTTGCCAAATCGCCGTTTCCCGGTGTGTGGAGAACGGTTTCATTGTTTGCCCGGAATTGGATCGAAACATCGGGATGGGCCAATGCGAGCCGTTCCAGCACGTCCGCGACACGCGCGCCCTCGGTGGCGTCTTTCTTCAGGAACTTGTACCTCGCCGGCGTGTTGAAGAAAAGGTCCCTCACGAGAAATGTGGTTCCGACAGGGCAGCCTGCGTCTTCCACCGACAGGATGCGTCCTCCTTCAACGGCAACCTTTACGCCGATGGCCGAATCAGCCGTGCGCGTGAGCATTTCCAGACGCGACACGGAAGCGATGCTGGCCAGTGCCTCGCCGCGGAAGCCCATGCTCCTGATGGCGTCCAGGTCTGCAATTTTCCTGATTTTGCTGGTGGCGTGGCGCTCGAATGCCAGCTCAACGTCATCCCTTTCCATGCCGGACCCATTGTCCGTGACGCGTATCAGCTTGACGCCTCCGCTGCGGATTTCCACCTGTACCTGTGCAGCACCGGCATCGACGGCGTTTTCCACAAGTTCCTTCACGACGGAGGCAGGTCCTTCCACCACTTCGCCGGCGGCAATCTGATTGGCCGTCTGATCATCCAGGATGACGATTTTACCCATTGGGCTCCTTTCAGGCACGCTGCACTTTGAGTTCGCCGGCAAGGAACAAGCTGCAACTTCAGACCGGCCACCCGCAGATTTCAGTTTCCGATTCAAGTCGGCCTTCCATTCATTTCAGCTTCTGATGCAGGCTGTAAAGGCGGTTCAATGCGTCAAGCGGTGTCACCGCGGAAGGATCGAACGCGCGAAGTTCGGCGAGCACTTCCTGCTCCGCCTTCGTGAGCGAGGCTGAAGCGGTGAG
>CAZFWQ010000311.1:0-4594 GCA_964522755.1 uncultured Oscillospiraceae bacterium
GCCTGAATCAATGAAAAAGCCGCTGGAAAAACTGATCATGGAAAGAGAATTATGACCGCCAATTTTTCCCCCGGTATGACAAGGCGGGGCACATGGTCTCTTTTATACCCGAACGGGTACCTTAGTAATAAAGATATTGATATTATACTCTTTAGGGTATAAATTTACGAAATTTCTTGATGTAATACCCGAACGGGTGTAAAATTAGCATATGAATAGAATTGCTGAATTTATCAAACATAATAGAAAAGAAGCCGGATTGACACAGGAAGAATTTGCAATCCGGTCAGGACTTGGTCTTCGCTTTGTTCGAGAACTTGAGCAAGGTAAAGAAACAGTTCGAATGGACAAAGTGAATCAAGCTCTTGCTATGTTTGGCATGCAGTCTGTTCCCGGAAGAAAGGACAAGTAATGGGAGAATCATATAGAACCGCATATGTTTATGTGCGGGATGCTTTTGCGGGAACCCTGAAGGAAACGGATTCCGGCTATTCATTTTGGTATGATCCCGAGTCTCTGAAAAACCCGGAGGCACCTTTTGTGAGTCTTACTCTCCCCCAAAAGTCTGAAACGTATACTTCCCAAACACTTTTTTCATTTTTTGACGGATTGATTCCTGAAGGATGGCTGCTGAATATCGTCAGTCACAACTGGAAAATCGACAAAAACGACCGCTTTGCGCTGTTACTGGTTGCTTGCAGGGATTGTATCGGCAATGTAAGCATTCGTGAGGTAAGGTCATGAATTGTTTGTGCTGTGGCAGCCCATTATTGGCTTCTGCCGGCAAGGAGGAGCTTTCAACCGGATGGCATGCCTTGTGTGTGAAGAAATTTTTCCATACAAGCAAATTGCCGGAAATAGATACATCCGAAGAAACAGTATTGCGAATCGCTGCCGAGAGCACGAAAAAAGGCTATGCCGTACCCGGTGTTCAGAAGAAGCTTTCCTTGCATTTGGAGTACGGAAAAGAACCCAGGCTGACAATTGTCGATTACCCGACAGGATTTATTCTCAAACCGCAAACAACGGAATTTCAGGCACTTCCCGAAGCGGAGTATCTCGTCATGCAGATGGCAGTGGCAACCGGAATCAAAACCGTTCTTTTTGCCTTGATGCGCATGCCGGCCGAACAAGACCGTTTAGCGTACATCACAAGGCGAATTGACCGAATTTTACCGAATAACGAAAACAGGCAAACGCAGATGCTTGCCATGGAGGACTTCTGTCAACTCGATGGTCGACTTACTCAAGATAAATATCGCGGTTCTTATGAGCGCTGCGCAAGAATAATCGCCAAGTATTCGATAAATCCCGGTCTTGACCTCTCGGAACTTTTTCTCCGAATTGCATTTTCGCATGCCATTGGGAACTCCGATATGCATCTGAAGAATTTATCATTGATTGAAACAAAACCCGGCAGCCGAAGCTATGTACTGTCCGCGGCATATGATATGCTTCCCGCCAATACTGTGATGCCGGAAGATAAAGAGCAGTTGGCACTTACGCTTAACGGCAAGAAGACGAATCTGCGCAGAAGCGATTTTATGGTTTTTGCGGACAAATGCGGCATTCCTGCAAAATCTGCTGATAAAATGATAAACAAAATAGCATCCATGCGATCGATCTATCTTTCCATGTGCGGCAGTTCCTATTTGCCTGAATCAATGAAAAAGCCGCTGGAAAAACTGATCATGGAAAGAGAATTATGAACATCAGTTTTTCCAGCAGCATGACGAGGCGGGGCACATGTTCGCGCCCCGCCTCATGGAAAACTGTCAAAACTTCGTCACATGCCATTCAAAAAGAACAGCAAATCCGCACCAGTGACATCGCGGGCAGGGTGACGACCTGTCCATCAAAGACGGGTTGGAAGACCTCCACCGGCGTCAGGATGGCAGTTGCCTTCAACCCCGTTGCTTCGGCAATGGCCCCGAACCCTTCGATCAGCACTTCTGCCGTTTCAGTCGCGCTGTAGTTGATCAGGAAACCATAGGTTGCCTCATCCGTGCGGATGAAGTTGGCGTCCACGGTCTTGCTCTTCCCTGTCAGTGCCGGCGAATCGATCCCCAGTTCCAGGACATCTCCGGGCAGCGCAGGGGCATAGAGGCTGAAGACTTTCGCCATGTCGGAAAACTGCACGCGGCCGTCATGGACATGGATCATGCCCATCGTGTTTACCAGGGAGTAGTAGTTCGTCACTTCCAGAATATCGCCCGTGCGGCAAAAGGCGTTGAGATAGCCGGCCGCATAGAGGCAATGGCGTATGTCGTTGGGTTCGTAGAATCCGGCATGATCGTTGTGGCTGGCACGGGTCCAGTAGTTCCATTCGACAATCCCCATCGTGCATTTCAGCTTCGCATCCCGAATCGACTGAGCCTGGCGGCGCAGGTCGGCTTCCTTGTCCGCGACGTTGTCGGCCACGCATTCCATGCTTTTGGCAAGGGGCAGGTTGTCGGGACCATGGGAATACCGGGTTACGACCAGGGTGTCGAAGAGATCCGCAGCCTTTTCGATGATGACGCTGCGCCAGGATGTCGTGTCTTCTTCACGCAAACCCGCGCTTTCGAATTCGCCGATGGCCAGGATGCGCGCCTCCGGATACGCTGCGCGCAAGGGTGGCACAAATTCGCGCAGCTGCGCGGCATACATTTCCCCTGTCATGTGGCCGATTTCGTGGATGCCGTAATTCTCGTTGCCGAACATGAAGTAGGTGGCAGGAATCGCGAGGTTTCGGGTGACATGCCAGTTCCTCACATACGAAGCCCAGGCTGCGGCATCTTCCGGGGTGGCAGTTGTGGTGTTGAGCGTGATGAAGGGCCGGATGCCTTTTGCCGCGCAGAGTGCAAGATACTCATCCGTGCCGAAGTCGTAATAGGCCTTGTACCTGAACACCGGGTCGTCGCAGACCGGACGAAGGTGAACCGGGCCGATGCCATGCTCCCAGTGATAGGTGCACGTGACGCAGCCGCCGGGAAAACGCAGGACCGGACAAGGCAGCTGATCAAATGCATCGATCATTTCCTGGCAGACGTGGGTCTGTCCCACCGGCCGCAGGTGGACCTGATCTATGATGACGCGGCTGTCGCCGGGTACATTGATCTGGAAACTGACCGTTCCCGTGCCGGGCGCCGTGATGCGGCAGGTGCGCCGGTGCCAGTGGGCCAGATTGAACGTCATTTCCGCTTTGGCGGTATCAAGCGTTGTCTGCCCGGGCAGGCGCAGCTCAACGGACAGGACAACCGGGTGATGCTGCACCCGGGCCCACATTTCAACCTCGAATTCCTCTCCGGCACGCACCTGGACGCCAGCCTGCAGAATGCCGCACCGGTTGTGCTGGGTGTAGTTGTGAACCAGCTGCGCTTCCCGGCCGGACATGTACATGCCGGGGATCAGCCGGCAGGCCATCCCGGTCATGGTGTTGCCTACCGGCTCCCATTCCGCGGCCATTCCGGTCTGCAGGTTCTCCGGCCCGCCGAACTTCGGATTTCGGAGACGATCCGAAAGCATGGACGGGATCGTGTCCTCATATGCTTCGATATTGTTTGAAAGCAGCTGCTGGCTGGCACGCCCATACAGGCCGCCTGTGGCTTTGACACCAATGTGCATGGGAAAACTCCTTCCTAACTTACGAGCACGAGGGCAACCGAATTCGTCTGCAGCGGCAGGGTCAGCGTTGCGCTGCCGCTGCATGATACCGCATAGATCCGGGAAAGGTCATGGCATTCATCCAAAAGAAACACCTGCAGCTGTTTTTCCCCGGCAAGTCCCTGAAGGGACAGTGTGTATTCACGATCGCCAGCACCATAGTTGCTGACCAGTACGCAGCCGTTTCCCCCATCCGCGGACGCGCAGGCATATAGGTCCTTCTCCCCGCAGGTTGACTGCACGGCATTTTTGAGGTCGTACAATACCTTGAACGCCTTGAATACGTAAAAAGTCTTGCGGGGGTTTCCATACCCGTTGAACAAGCCGCAGAACAGCGCCGTCGGTTGTCCGTCGTAATAGGTGGCGATGCTGACCGGGAGGGTCTGCATGCGGAGCATCGCCGCGGCGGTGAATGCAGCGCCAACCATGTTCTTTTGCTTTTCGAAGATTTCCTCTCGAGCCGGCCCGCAGTCTTCAATTCCGGATGCCGTCCAGATCTTGTCCCAGCCGCCTTCAAAGTAATTCCACTCGTCCAGCAGGGTTTCAGCACCGGTAAAACCGTACTTGTCAATCATATCCTTGATATGTACCGCATTTTCCTCCAGATCGCCGATGCTGTTGAAATACATGTGCCACGAGAAGAAATCAAGCGGGGCCTTTTCCCTGACGCATTGCGCCAGGAAATCATCCATGAAGTGGCTTCGAAGCGCGCAGGCGGCATAACCCCCAACCATCAGCGACGGGTCCAGCGCCTTGATTGCCTTGGACGCAGCGCAGTACATGTCATGGTGCTGCTGCGGCGTGCCATTCCACATGGCTGTCCCCGCGCCATCGGCCTCGTTCCAGATTTCCCAGTACTTGATGCCGTAATGGAACCCGTCGGCCCAACCCTGGTTATAGTGGCGAATGATGCCAACGCATATTTTTGCCCATTTCACATTGTCCTTGG
>CAZFWQ010000312.1:0-4565 GCA_964522755.1 uncultured Oscillospiraceae bacterium
CATATGGCTTTTTACGTTCTGAAAAGGGTGTGCACCGCCTGGTGCGCATTTCCCCGTTCGACTCTTCGGGACGGCGCCATACGTCATTCGCGTCCATGGACGTCATGCCGGTACTTGACGACTCGGTGAAAATCGAAATCAATCCGGAAGACCTTAAGACGGACGTGTACCGTGCAAGCGGCGCAGGCGGCCAGCATGTCAACAAGACGTCCTCGGCCGTGCGCATCACACACCTTCCGACAGGCATCATCGTGGCATGCCAGAATGAACGGTCGCAGTTCCAGAACCGGGACATGGCCATGAAGATGCTCAAGGCGAAATTGCTGGAGCTTCAAGAGCGGGAAAAGCAGGAAAAGCTTAACCAGATACAGGGAGACCAGCTGGACATTGCATGGGGCAGCCAAATCCGCTCTTATGTTTTCTGTCCGTACACACTTGTGAAGGATCACCGGACCAATTATGAAAACGGCAATGTGAATGCGGTGATGGACGGCGCGCTGGATGATTTCATCCTGGCATTTCTGTCCTTGCAGAACAAAAGCCGCTGATGCTTCTCTTTTTTATCCAGCCTTGGTCAGATCAGGACGCTTGCGGAACAAAAAATGCTTCTCATGAAATCAAGAGTACCTTGCCGCATCATCCTTCAAGGGGTGGTGCTTTTTTCTGCGGGCTCTTTTCAGAATGCGCTTGGCTATGCGCCAGAACACCCAGAATAATTCGACAGCAACAAGAAGGCAGATCAGCAAGAGGATTTCACGGTTGTCCATCAACCGCTGCAGCAGCACTTCCCATTTCGTCTGCTTGGGCAGGATGTCGCTTTCGGGAACCAGGTCGACTTCGATGACGGTCTTGTCCGCCAGCGTGAAAATGGCCTTTCCAACAGGGGTGCTTTTCAGGACGGGAGGTTTCAGCTGTCCCTCGTCCACTGCGATGGTCAGGTCTTTCACGAAATTCTGACCGACCGGATAAATGTAGTATTCATTGGTTTTTGCCAGCAGGTTGACTGTCTGGTTCATGACCGTGACGGATTTCAGCGTTTGACCGGCTGCGACCAGGGTGCCGTAACGGTAATTGGAGAAGCCGTTGTTCAGCAGGTTCGTGCAGTCTTCGCTTTTGAAGGTCATGGGAACGTCGAGGACGATGCAGATAAGGCGCATGTTGTTGCGTGTAGCCGATGTGACAAGGCTTTCAAGCGGTGGGTCGCTGCTGCCTGAGACCCCGCCGTCCGTGCCGTCGTAACTCCAGAACATGGTGTTGCGGTTTGTCAGCAGGGTAGTCTTCCTGTCATCATACCAGGGCTTGGCCTGGGTGCCGAAAATCCTTGAAAAGCCTGCGTTTGTGAGCGCGTAGCGCATGAATACCGACAAATCCTCTGCCGTGGTGTACTGGGCATCGTCATTCCTGCCCGTGGGATTCATGAACCGGGTGTTTCGCATGCCAAGCTTTTCAGCCATCACGTTCATCATCCCGACAAAGTCGCCGGTTGTTCCGCCCACATATTCCGCCAGTGCCACGGCGGCATCATTCGAACCGGCCAGCATCGCTGCATACGCAAGGTTTTCCATGACGTATTTCGCGCCGATGCGCAGGTTCAGCGACGCATTCTCCACATCCGCAGCCTCGCTGCTGGCCGTGATGAGCGCCCCCGGCTTGGAGCTTTCCATCGCAAGCAGGACGGTCATCAGCTTTGAGGTGATTCCGATGTGAAGGCGTTCGGTTTCCTGTTTCGCATAGAGGATCTGGCCGCGCTGCGCATCGATGAGCATGGCGGAAACGCCATTGATGACCAGTGGGACTTCTTCGGCCGCAAGGCATGGGAGCGATAAGGCAGTTATTGTGAATGACAGGACGAGGAACAACAAAACAGACAGCACGGCCCGTGCTGCCTGAGATGCCGTCGAGATGGAAAAACGGATGGCGCGATTCATGGTGAAGTTCCCTTCTCCGTCCTTCTGCCCTTTTCGAGGTAAAATCGGTCGAAACCTGTACCCTCATTGTATCATGCCGTCAGTTCCTGTCAACGTCGGCTCAAACCGTATATGGCTCAAACCGTGTGCGGCTAAAACCGTATGTGGCCCAAACCGTGTGCGGCCAAAACCGTATGTGCTCAAACCGTGGCCCAGCGAATCAAGGGCAGGTCGGTCTTGTTGAACAAGCCCGGATGGTTCGGCACGACGCGGAAGGAATAGGCGTATTCACCCCCGTCGTCGATGCTCAGCTGGCCCCCGTATTCATAGGTGGAAGCGTCTATCTGCCTTAGAATCCGCATGGGAACGGCAATGCCGGACACAATGCCTTCCACTGAGGGAAGGCCGTAATAAATCTCCACACGCACGTCCTCAGGCTTGAGGGAACCCAGCACGACAGTGACTCCGAGCGCCATTTCCTCGCCGGAGCGTGAACTGTATTCCGAAAGCCCGTGGATATCGCGATCCGCGATGATTTGGACCTGCGGCCACATGCGGAAGAGGTTCTGCTTCCAGGACGCGAACTGGCGGATGAAGTCGTAGCTGCCTGCGACAATGTCGCGGATGCGGCGGATGCAGGGCACGTACATCATCTCCGCATAATCCTGGACCATGCGGTGGGTGCCGTATACCGGCGTCAGGGAACGGATGGACTCCTTCATCATCTTCACCCATCCCGTCGGGATGCCCGCCGCATTGCGCGTGTAATAAAGCGGGAGGATCTCTTTTTCAAGTGTTTCATAGATGGACTTGCTGTCGGCGTCGTCCTGGTGCTGCTCATTGTCGTAGGGAGTGTCGTCTCCGATGACCCAGCCGTTCTTCCCGTTGAAGCCCTCGCACCACCAGCCGTCAAGGATGCTGAAGTTCAGCACGCCGTTGATGCAGACCTTCTGGCCGCTCGTGCCGCTGGCCTCGAGAGGGCGTCTCGGGTTGTTCATCCACACGTCCACACCCTGGACCAGGTTGCGGGCCAAAGTCATGTTGTAGTTTTCCACCAGGAACACCCTGCCCCGGAATCCTTCCCGGTGCGCGATGTCGTTGATGTTCTTGACGACTTCGTGGGCGGGCCTGTCCGCCGGATGCGCCTTGCCCGCGAAAATGACCTGCATGGGCATGTCCGCGTTGTTCAGCATGCGCTCGATGCGGGCCAGATCCCGGAAGATGAGGTTGGCCCGCTTGTAAGTGGCAAACCTTCTGGCGAACCCTATCGTCAGGGCATTCGCGTCCATCATGTCGTCAAGGTCGTTCACCTCGTGGAGGGGGATGCCGTTTTGCAGGTACTGCCTCTTGAGCCGGTCGCGAACAAATTTAATCGTCTTGATTTTCAGGACGTTGTGGGTTTTCCAGATTTCCTCGTCGGGTATTTCGTCAACCGACTTCCAGACGTCAGGATCGTAAAGCCGTTCCTTCCAGTCAGCCGGCAGGTATTTGTCATACAGGTACTTGAAACTGGGAGACAGCCAGGTGAGGGTGTGGATGCCGTTGGTGATGTGGGTGATGGGCACTTCGTCTTCCGGGGTTTCCGCCCACATCTCATTGTAGATGTGGCGGGAAACCGCACCGTGGAGTTCGCTCACGCCATTGCGGCGTCCCGAGAGGCCAAGGGCCAGGACGGTCATGTTGAAGTTCTGCGTATCGCTCGGTTTCAGGCCGAGATTGATGAATTCGTGACGCTGCAGGCCAAGGTGTCCCCAATAATTGGAAAAATAGCGGTCGATCATATCGATGGGAAAGACGTCGTTTCCGGCCGGCACCGGCGTATGCGTGGTGAAAACCGAGGAAGAGATGACCATTTCGCGTGCTTCCGCAAAAGGCATGTTTTTTTCCATGATCAGCTTCCGGGCAACCTCAAGTCCCAGGAAAGCGGAATGGCCCTCGTTCATGTGGAACACGGTGCCCCTTATCCCGAGCGCGTCCAGCGTGCGGATCCCGCCTATGCCCAGCAGGATTTCCTGCTGGATGCGGGTTTCCCGGTCTCCTCCGTAAAGCCGTTCAGTCAGCGTGCGGTCGAACTGGTTGTTTTCCGGTACGTCCGTATCCATCAGGTACAGGCTGATGCGTCCGATTGCGATGCGCCAGACCCGGGCGTACACGATGCGGCCCGGGAGCTCCACATAGACCGTGAGTGGTTTCCCGTTCGAATCCTCGACGGAGTGGACCGGCAGCTGTGAATAGTTCAGGTTGTTGAAAATGGTCTGCTGCCATCCGTCCTGGTTGATTCGCTGCTCGAAGTATCCCTGTTTGTAGAACAGGCCGATGGCCGTAAGCGGAAGGCCAAGGTCGCTGGCCGCCTTGCAGTGGTCTCCCGACAGCACGCCGAGGCCTCCCGAATAGACCGGGAGCACTTCATGAAGTCCATACTCGGCAGAAAAATAAATGATCTTCTCGTTCTTCATTTCAGGATGCTGCGTGCCGAACCAACTCTCGTTTTCTGCCATATAGTGGTCGAAATGCGCGACGACCTGGTCATACTCGTAGAGGAATTCATGATCTGCCAGTTTTGCCTCAATCTTCCTGAGGCCGACCTCCTGGAGGAAGCGGACGGGGTTCTTGCCGAGATTCTCCCAGAGTGCCAGGTCTATCTGCCTGTACAGGTCG
>CAZFWQ010000313.1:0-4563 GCA_964522755.1 uncultured Oscillospiraceae bacterium
GATAGTGAATGAAGGCCTTATACTGAAAGAAGTTCAGGTGCCGCCATGTTTTATCAATTGTATCGTGGATGCTGCAGTCCTTTGCTGTTGTGGCCGCCGTGAGGCGGCCGTTTGCTGACAAGATTGCCTGACCGGAAGTTGTCGGATATAATGTCCGCATTCTAGGAAAGGAAAGGCGCTCCCTCATTCGTCACCATCTGTTAGCTGCAGATCGGGTGGCAGGAGCGCCTCAACCAAACACATGATTAGTATAGCAAATGGAAGGCTCCTTTCGAAAGGGGTTACCCACAAATCGCTGCGGGTTTTTTATCAGGAGTGACGGACAGGGACTCTGCCCTGTATGCGGCAACTCGCTGAAATGCATTGGCAGCCGCTATCGGACATGCATCCGTGAGAACGGCGAAAAGGTCTTCATCCTCATCCGCCGTCTTCGTTGCAGGAACCAGGATTGTCGGCGCATTCATCATGAACTTCCAGACATACTGGTGCCATACAAGCGACATGAGAGCGCCAGCATTGAGAAGATCATGGCCCTTCCCGGAAAGCCCATCTTCTCGGATACTTCCGCTGAGGATTGCACTTTCCGGACATGGAACCGTTGGTTCCGCCGAATGGCGGGATACTGGCATGGGTGCCTGCAAGCCATTTCCAGCCGTATGGGCGCAGCACCTGTGGAAGAATCCGTGTCCTCTTCTTCATTGCCACTCCAGGCACTCTTTCAGCTTGTCGGTTCCCACTCCGGATGGCTGGCCCGAATTGTCCGGTCGGTCGTAAACGCCGGTTTGTGGGTGCATACCCGTTCGGAATGGATGTCCGGCCTACCCTGAGATACAGTCATGTCGAAACCACCAAGAAGGAGGGAATCGGCATGAAAGACAAACAAAAGGCTACCGACATCGCATCACAAAGGATGCAGCTTCTGGCCCCTCTGTTCCAGAAAGGGTTGGATGCAGCCCAACAGCGGCAGATCCGCCTGCAAATCATGGAGCAGACGGGACTGTCGGAAAGGACTCTGCGCAGGTATCTGGAGCAGTTCCGGGGAAATGGGTATGAGGGACTTCTTCCCAAACCCAGAAAACAGGGCTCCATCACTTCGGCCATTCCGGATGAGATCCTGACTCAAGCCATTCTGCTGAGACGGGAAGTGCCGGGCCGCAGTGTTGCAAGCATCATTGACATTCTGGAGATGGAGAAAAAGGTCGCACATGCTCAAATCAAACGAACCACTCTTCAAGACATGCTTGCAAGCAAAGGTTACAGTGCACGGCATATGCGGATGTACCAATCTTCCGGTGTGGCGTCACGACGCTTCCAGCGCAGGAACCATAACGACCTTTGGCATGCGGACATCAAATATGGCCCGTTTCTCCCCATCGGGAGAGCTGGTGAAATGAAACAGGCTTATCTCGTAGCCTTTTTGGATGACGCCACTCGCTACATCCTCCATGCCGCCTTTTACCCGACTTTAGATCAGATCATCGTCCAGGACTGCTTCCGCCAAGCCATCGCCAAGCATGGTGTTCCCAATGCGGTTTACTTCGACAATGGCAAACAGTTCCGCAACAAGTGGATGGAACGCGCATGCTCAAAGATGGGAATCAAGTTGCTTTTCGCAAGGCCGTACTCGCCTGAGGGAACCGGGAAAATTGAAAGATTCAACCGAACTGTCGACCAATTCCTGTCGGAAGGAAAACTGGAGAAGCCAAGAACATTGGATCAGCTCAACAGATTATTCCATATATGGGTGGAAGAATGCTACCAGAACAAGCCTCACTCTGGATTGGATGAGCATGTCAGCCCGTGTCAGGCCTTTCAGAAGGATGCCAAGCCACTGCGCTTTCTGGAAACCGAGGTCATCACCAGCGCATTCCTTCATTGTGAGGAACGGAAAGTGGACAAGGCTGGCTGCATCAGTTTTGCTGGGAAGAAGTATGAGGCGGGACTGACCTTCGTGGGGTCCACGGTGCGTGTGGTCTATGATCCGGTCGACATTTCCGTTCTCACTTTGGAATATGAGGGCCACCAACCGTGGCATGTCAAGGAACTTGTCATCGGTACCCGAACCGGTTCCCGGCCGACACTTCCAGAGAGGATGACTCCACAGCCGGCAGACGGTTCTCGTCTGCTGACAGCCGCAACCGTGAAAAATGAAGAGCGCAGACAACGGCAGCATGCCGCCATCTCCTACAGGGGAATAAGGGGTGGCAGCCATGTTTGAGGAATTCTACGAACTGTCGTCCACACCCTTTTCACGGGACATCCCGGCTACGGAACTGTACCTGTTCATGGAGACGGAGGAAATCCTCGGCCGCATGGCCTATGCCGCCCAACGTCAGTTGTTCATGGTGGTGACGGGTGACTGCGGTACCGGAAAGACAACCCTGGTCCGCAGATTTCAAGCATCACTGGACCCCGCGGCATTCTCGCTGCTGTATCTGGCCGACTCAAAGCTGACTCCTCGACACTTCTACAAAGGCCTTTTAACTCAACTTGGCATCGAATCCCGATTTTATCGCGGTGACGCAAAAAGACAGCTTCACAGGGAAATCGAGCTCATGCGGGGCATTCATCATCGCCAACCGGTAGTTGTGGTGGATGAGGCGCATCTGCTGGATCGGGAGATGCTGGAGGAAGTTCGCTTTCTGCTTAACTTCAAGATGGATGCCATGAGCCCCATGGCGCTCATCCTTGTCGGACAGAGTGAGTTGCTGGACAAGCTGCATTTGCAGTCCTATGCGGCTATCCGTCAGCGCATAGACTTGCAGTCGAAACTATACCGTATGGAACGGGCCCATGTCGGAGCGTATGTGAAACGGCACTTGCAGTACGCCGGTTCTGACAGGGACATTTTTTCGGATGCGGCATTGGATGAACTTTTCCGCATATCCAGTGGAGCAGCGCGCCTGGTAAATAAACTCTGTACGCACTGCCTGCTATATGGAAGTCAGAATGGCAAGCGCATCATTGACGACCATATGGTAAAGCGGGTGGCGGAAGGAGAACTGTTATGACATGTATCGGCTGTCGTCATGTATGGAACAGGAATCGTATTGAAAGCTGGGATGCCTATATCACTGAGATGCACCATCATGGCACATATTGTGAATTTCTCATTCTTAGTCGCTCCACTATTCATGTTTTGGTTGGGAAAAATAAGCAGGGACGCCGTTTTGTTTGTATACCTGACTGGAATGCCACATTATGGGTGTTTGACCCGGATGATCTGATCTTCAACAAAAGGGAATTCATGAAAGTTATGAAGAATGATGTAGATGGGATCACCGTCGCCTGTGCCCTCCAAAAACTGATCGATCTCCTCCCTTGATCACAAATATCATAAAGGCTGTCATAGTGCTTCTGCGCTATGTCGGCCTTTTGTCTCGCTGCTGGTGAGAAAGAAAAACAAGAAGGGATATTTGGCCATTCAAATCGTCAATATCCGGCGATTAACACCGTCAAATTCCGGTCATGCTGCGCCGTCAGCAACACTTTGCTAAACAGATTGGACACGTGAACTTGGCACCTTTCCGGAAATCTACATATATATGAAGCTCCCCCTTGACCTGCTCAAACTCAATTCGAGCAACATACAACGGCTCCTTCAACATCAATGCAGCTGTAAACAGATTCTCGTGATTCATCCCCACACCACCTTTATTTGATGTGATGATTATACAACAAGGGCTTACACTCATCCAATACTGGTGTTAATTGGAATACCCCTTACCCACACGAAATAGCGAAGAGCCTTATTTCCGAACCCCATGCAATCCCGCAACCCCTCCTATCTGCCAACGGCATCATAAATGAAGCCCAGGGCTTCCATTTCCTTGCGTACATAGACATTGCGGAAGTCAAAGAAATACTTGTCTTTCATCATTGACTTGACCTTTGCCAAATCCAGGCTGCGGAACTGGTTCCACTCCGTCAGCAGGATTAATGCGTCGGCGCCTTCCAACGCCTGATATTCGTCACCGCACAAAGTAAAACTGTCTGAGATATCCTTGAAACGCCAAGGAGCTTCCTTCTCCTGCTTCGGGTCGAAAGCCCTTATGACAGCCCCACGACGCACCAGCTCAGGCAGAATGGTCAAGGCCGGGGCATCGCGCATGTCATCGGTATTGGGTTTAAAGGTAAGGCCTAATACGGCGACTGTTTTCCCGGTGAGTTCACCCATGGCAGATACAACCTTATCCACCATGTGCAGCTTCTGCCGATCGTTCGCGCCAATGGTCGCTTCCACGATGGACATCGGGCAATCAAACTTTCGTCCCGTATGGGCAATGGCCAAGGTATCCTTGGGAAAGCAGCTGCCGCCATATCCGGGACCAGGATGCAGTAACTTTCGGCCGATACGTCCATCCCGTCCCATGGCCGACGCCACATGGTGCACGTCAGCTCCCACCTTTTCACACAGGTTGGCAACTCCGCTGATAAAAGTGATCTTCACGGCCAGGAAGGCGTTGGAGGCGTACTTGATCATCTCGGCTGTTTCAAGGTTGGTGATCACGAACGGCGTATCATTGAGGAACAATACGCGGTATACATCCCGCATCACGGCTT
>CAZFWQ010000314.1:0-4546 GCA_964522755.1 uncultured Oscillospiraceae bacterium
TTCGACGTGGGCCGATCGAAGGCCGTCAAGGCGCTGGAAGATGCCATGCTGAAGGATCAGTGCATTTTTCTCGCCGCCCAGAAAGATTCCAGCGAAGAAGAACCGAACCGTGACGACATCTACACAGTCGGCACAATCGCACGCATCAAGCAGCTGCTCCGGCTGCCCGGCGACACGATCCGCGTCCTGGTGGAGGGACTCGAACGCGCAAGAATCACGTCGTGGGACGGAGAAGATCCGTACTTTACCGTCTCCGTCGAGGAAATCCGTTCTTCCCGCGTACTGCGCAGCAAATCAGAAGTCGAGGCGCTGGCCCGCCAGGTTGTGGAGCATTTTGAGCGCTACGCCAAACTCACAAACAGGATTTCGCCGGATGCTACGCTTTCCGTGAGTGCGATTGACGATTTTTCAAGGCTGCCTGACGTCGTCGCGTCCAACATGAATACCAGCATGGACATCAAACAGGGCATCCTTGCGGAATCATCACCGAAAAGGCGGCTGGAGAAGCTGCTGGACATATTGGTGAAGGAGATCGAGATTCTCGAGATTGAACGCAACATCAACAGCAAGGTCCGTCAGCAAATCGACAAGACACAGCGGGAGTATTACCTTCGCGAGCAGATGAAAGCAATCCAGAAGGAACTCGGGGACCATGAAACGGGCGGGGATGAAGGGGATGAATACCGAAACCGCATCCTTGAAGCCAAGCTTCCGCCGGAAGTGGAGAAAAAGGCGGGCAAGGAATTGGAGCGGCTCCAGAAAATGCACGCTTCCTCCGCGGAAAGCGGTGTGATCCGGACGTATCTGGATTGGATTCTTGAACTGCCCTGGACGGCCATGACAGAGGAAAACCTGGACCTGGAGCATGCCGCGGTTGTGCTGGATCGTGATCATTATGGACTTGAAAAGGTCAAGGAACGCATGGTTGAGTATCTTGCCGTTCGCAAGCTCCGGCATGGCCTTCATGGCCCCATCATCTGTCTGGCGGGCCCGCCGGGCGTGGGGAAGACTTCCATTGCCCGCTCCATCGCGGAAGCGCTCAACAGGAAGTATGTCCGGATGTCACTCGGGGGCATTCGGGACGAAGCGGAAATCCGCGGCCACCGGCGAACTTATGTGGGCGCCATGCCTGGACGCATCATCGCGGCCATCAAGCAGGCGGGCACCCGAAATCCGCTAATCATTCTGGACGAGGTTGACAAACTGTCCAGTGATTTCCGCGGCGATCCTTCATCCGCGCTGCTGGAAGTACTGGACGCCGAACAGAACAAGGAGTTTCGCGACCATTACATGGAATTGCCGTTCGATTTGTCGGATGTCCTGTTCGTGACGACGGCCAACTACAAGGATGCCATACCCCGGCCTTTGCTGGACCGGATGGAGGTCATCGACATATCCGGCTACACCGATGTGGAGAAAGTCCATATTGCCACACGCCATTTAATCCCCAAGCAGCTTGGACTGCACGGCATTCCCGAGGGGCGGCTCAAGTTCGAATCCACGGCTGTCCGCGAAATCATCAACCATTATACTCGCGAGGCAGGTGTCCGAAATCTGGAGCGCAGCATCACATCCATCATGCGCAAATGCGCAAAGGAGCTGGTGATGGATGAGTCGGCCTCGCTGCGCGTGAATGCGAAGGGCGTTCAGAAATACCTGGGGGCGCGCAAGTACCTGGTCGGCAAGGCGAATGAGACCGATGAAGTCGGTGTTGCCCGCGGGCTGGCATGGACCCCTGTCGGCGGCGATACGCTCGCGATTGAAGTCACCCTGATGCAGGGAGACGGAAATGTCGAGCTGACGGGACAGCTTGGCGACGTCATGAAGGAGTCCGCACGCATCGCACGCAGCCACATCCGTTCAAAGGCTGAAGAATTCGGCATTGATCCGATGTTTCACAAGAAACTGGACATGCACCTGCATATCCCCGAAGGAGCCATCCCGAAGGATGGGCCATCCGCCGGCATCACGCTGGCGACCGCGATGGTCTCTGCACTCACGGGCATAGCCATCCGCCATAATGTCGCGATGACGGGGGAAATCACCCTTCGCGGACGGGTGCTCCCCATCGGCGGACTGAAGGAGAAAACCCTTGCGGCGCACAGGGCCGGGATCGACACGGTCATCATCCCCATGGAGAACCGAAAGGACATTGAAGAGATTCCGGAAAAGATACGGGCCAAACTCCGCATTATTCCGGTCTCCCGATTTGATCAGGTGCTTCGGTACGCCCTCGTGAAGATGCCGGTACCGCGCCTGAAACCGGAAAATCCAGACCCGGTCGTGCTGATCATTCCGCCGGATGCGGGAATCGTGCCGGTTATCGAGCACTAATCCCGTCTTGTGCGCGGCACTAGGATTTCAATCGCCTGGGAGGCGTTTTCGGCAGGCGGCTGTAAGCCTCGCAGCACAGGCCCCGCTGACGCTCAAGCCAGTGCTCTCGCCAACAGCCGCCAAGCCAAAATTCGCCTGGGAGGCGTTGAAATCCAAGTGCCGCATCGCCTTCCAACACAGCCCTTGCTCGGCAGTGTTGTCTTGCGAGCGGCACTAGGATTTCAATCGCCTGGGAGGTAACAGACATGTTCATTCTGCGGAACGCACAGCTGCATACGATGGCAGGATCCGTCATTCCAAACGGGTACCTGACCGCGGCCAACGGCAAAATCACTGCTGTCGGCCCCATGTCGGAATGCCCTGCAGCCGGAGATGGGGACTCGGTGCTGGATGCAGAAGGGCGATGGGTGCTTCCCGGTCTTGTGGATGCCCATTGCCACCTCGGTGTATTCGGTGATGGCATCGGGTTCGAGGGAGACGACGGAAATGAAGCCACCGACCCCGTCACACCCCACCTGCGCGCCATAGACGGCATCCATCATGCTGATCGCGGCTTTTCGGAAGCTTTGGCGGGCGGCGTGACGACCGTGGTGACGGGACCCGGAAGCGCGAACGTAATCGGCGGACAGTTTGCCGCCTTGAAAACCGCGGGGCGCACGGTTGATGAAATGGCCTTCAAGGCGCCTTGCGCCATGAAAATCGCATTTGGCGAAAATCCGAAGACTGTGTACCATGAGAAGCACCAGACGCCCATTACCCGCATGGCAACGGCAGCCATGCTTAGGGAACAACTCATGAAGGCGCGCGAATACGGAGAGGCGCAGAAGGAATACGAGCAGGACACGCAGGAAAACGACAAGCCGGAGTATGACATGAAACTTGAAGCGCTGCTGCCCGTTCTTCGCGGAGAACTCGTAGTGAAGGCGCATGCCCATAGGGCGGACGATATTGCGACCGCCCTGAGGATCCGGCGGGAATTCAATCTTGACATGACCATCGAACATGCAACAGAAGGCTGGATGATGACGGATGTGCTGCGTGAGTCGGGAATCGATGTAATCATAGGCCCGCTGCTGACAGACAGGTCGAAAGTGGAACTGCGGCATCAGGAACTTGGCGCCGCCGGAATCCTGGAGGCTGCGGGAATCGCGCCGGCCATCATGAGCGATCATCCGGAAGTGCCTGTCCAGCATCTTTTGCTTTGCGCCGCGATGGCAGTCCGGGAAGGGATGTCCGAAGAAGGCGCCCTGCGCGCGGTCACTTCGCGCGCAGCGGAAGTCTGCCGCATCGCCGATCGGGTGGGAAGCCTCGTGCCAGGCAAAGACGCCGACCTGATCATATTGTCCGGCCACCCGTTCTCTTTCGCCACTCGGGTGGATGTCACTGTGATTGAGGCAAGGATTGTCCATCTAAGGGATAGTGTCCGATGAATCGACGAGAAGGCGTGCGCCGGCTGATGAGCAGGAACGAAGCGGAGACGGCCGATCTGGGAAGGCAGCTGGCGGAAACACTACAACGGGGCAGTGTCGTCTGTCTGGATGGTGACCTCGGGGCAGGGAAAACAGTTTTCGCAAGAGGCATGGCCAGGGGTTTTGGCATCCAGGAACCGGTGACCAGCCCCACCTTCACGCTTGTGAACAGTTACACGGGACGGCTTCCCGATGGTTCCGGGCTAATCCTCCACCATTTTGACCTGTACCGGATTGCTGACCCCGAAGAATTGCCGGGCATCGGCTGGGACGAGTATTTTGACGGAGAGGCGGTCTGCCTGGTGGAATGGCCTGGGAATGCGGGAGGCATGATGCCTGAGGAACGCCTGCTGGTGCAGATCCGGAGAGTGGCCGGCCATCCCGGGCACAGACTGGTGACCATAGAATGCGAAGGAGGGGAATGATGAGGATACTGGCGCTTGATACTGCCTGCATGACAGCCACATGCGCAGTTTCGGAGAATGGCTCCCTCCTTGCGGAGTTTGCCTTGCATGGGGCGCGGACGCATTCGCAGAAGCTGCTTCCCATGGTGTCATCCATGCTCGCATCCATATCCATGTCAACTGCCGACATGGATGCCTTCGCCGTTTCCTCCGGACCCGGGTCTTTCACCGGGCTGCGCATCGGCATTGTCACGGTGAAGGGATTTGCCCTGGCTACAGGAAAGCCGGTCGTGGGCATTCGTACCCTGGAAGCGCTTGCCTTTACGATCCCATGGTTTC
>CAZFWQ010000315.1:0-4499 GCA_964522755.1 uncultured Oscillospiraceae bacterium
ATGCCGCGAGCATCGTGTTCCAGACCGAGAGCGAAATCGGCATGCGCGGATTGGGAGAAATCGGCCACTTGTCCCGTATTGTCCGGCCGAACATTGCGGTCATCACGAACATCGGCCTCTCGCATATAGAAAAACTTGGTTCCCGCCAGAACATACTCAGGGCCAAACTGGAAATCATCGAGGGCATGGGGCAGGACGGCGTGGTCATCCTCAACGGAGAGGATGAGCTGCTGAAGGGCCTGCGCGGTCTGCTCCGCTTCAGGACCCTCTATTACGGCATGGACGAGGCAACCGACGTGCAGGGATACGAGGCCGCTTCCCTCGGTGAAAACGGGATGGCTTTCAAAACGAGCATCGCCGGTGTGGACGGTTCATTCATGATACGCGCGCCGGGCCTGCACAGTGTCTCCAACGCCCTGGCCGCCCTCGCCGTATGCCATGTGCTGGGACTTCGCCAGATAGAGGCCGAAGAAGGGCTGCAGAGATACGCCGGCGAAAAAATGCGCATGAACATATTCAACCGCCGCGGCATAAAGGTCATCAATGATGTCTACAATGCCGCACCCGCCTCCATGAAGGCAGCCCTGTCCGTGTTGGCGGAACTCGGGGCCGGCAGGCGGACCATTGCCGTGCTCGGGGATATGCTTGAGCTGGGAGACTGGTCAAGGGACGCGCACATTGACGTCGGCCGCCAGGCAGGCACCCTGAAACTGGGTTTCCTGTTCGGGATAGGCAGCGCGGCGAAGTGGTATTTGTCGGGCGCGCAGGAGATGGGCATGAAGGCGAAGCAGATGCAGGCGTACGAGACTGCGGCGGAAGCCGAGGCCGTCCTGGCTGATTCCCTGGAACCCGGCGACGTCGTGCTGTTCAAGGCTTCGCGCGGGCTCCATCTCGAGAAGATGGTGGAAAACCTGTTTCCACAAGAGACTGAGGCGGTAACCGCAGGGCAGTCCGAAACGCCCGGAGGTGTGCCATGATCAAGTTGTTCGGGTTCCTGCCCCTGACCGTGGCGGTGTTCCTTTTGTCCTTTGCCGTATCCGCGCTGTCCGGGCTGATCCTCATTCCCTGTCTGCGCCGGTTGAAAATCGGGCAGACAGTTCGCGAGGACGGACTGAAAAGCCATTACGCGAAAAACGGAACGCCACTGATGGGCGGGCTGCTGTTTTTGTCCTCCATGGTGATTGTCGGGGTTCCGATATGCCTGGCCGGCTACGACATCATGCCCTACATGCTGGTGACGCTCGGATGCGGCCTGGTCGGCTTCGCGGACGATTGGACCAAGGTTGTGCTCAAACGCAGCAAAGGTGTTTCCGGCATGCAGAAGATGCTGGCGCTTGGCCTTGTCGCCATCCTTTTCGCAACATGGTGCCTGCTTGGGGGAACTGACATCCGCAACCTCGTCATCCCATTCGCCGGCATGGACGCACCGTGGACGGCGCCTTTCTGGCTGGCCGGCGCATTGGGGATCTTCATCCTGCTGGCCTTCACGAACGGCGCCAACCTGACGGATGGCGTGGACGGCCTGGCCGGCAGCGTGACCCTTGTGGCCCTGACCGTTTTGGGCGTCCTGTTCTCATTCCGTCCCGAGCTGGATGCCGTTCGCCTTTTCAGCGCACTGATGGCAGGGGGCGTCCTAGGATTCCTTTTGTACAACTTCCATCCCGCAAAGGTCTTCATGGGAGACACAGGCTCCCTCGCACTCGGCGCAGCCGTGTCCTCCGTGGCCATAGCGGCCGGGATGCCGCTTCTGTTCATCATTTTAGGAATCATATACGTGGTCGAGGATCTGTCCGTGATGATCCAGGTTTTCTGGTTCAAGCGCACGGGAAGGCGCGTTTTCCGCATGGCGCCCATCCATCATCACTTCGAAATGGGCGGCTGGAAAGAAAACAAGATTGTATTGACGTTCTCGGGCGCCGGCATCCTGTTCGGGCTGCTGGCTCTCCTGGCGTCGCGGTGAGGGGTATGGCTGAAAAAAAGGCAAGGAAGCTGAAAGACCTTGATTTCTCACTATTGACGCTGGTCCTCGTACTGATGGCCATCGGCCTGCTGATGGTATTTTCCGCCAGTTCATATTATGCCATGTACAGGTTCGGAGACAAATACATGTTTGTCGCCAAACAGGCTGTGTTCGTCGTTTTCGGCGTGTTCCTGATGCTTGTCGTCTCACGGATCGACTACCACTTCGTCGGAAAGATTTCGCCTGCGCTTGCGATGCTGGGCATCGTGCTTCTTGGAATTGTCCTCATACCCGGCATTGGCTGGGTCAGCAACGATGCAAGGCGGTGGTTCAACCTGGGATTCACCACCGTGCAGCCATCGGAATTCATGAAAATCGCACTGATCCTGGTACTTTCCTTCAGCCTTTCGCAGCGCCACAACAAGCTGAAATCGCTGTGGTCCGGCCTGGTTCCCTATCTGGTGATGGTCGGCATCATCGATGCGGAGCTCTATTTCGAACCGCATATGAGCGGCATCGTCATCATCACGCTGATATCACTCATCCTCCTCATGGCAGCGGGTGCCAGGTTCTGGCATTTCCTCGTCGTATCGGTTCCGGCCGCCGTCATTGTCGGCGGACTGATGCTGATGGAAGGCTACCGGCTGGATCGCATCATGACGTTCATCGGACAGAACAACGATCCGACCGGAGACGCCTACCAAATCACCAATTCGCTGATCGCGATCGGCTCGGGTTCCCTGTTCGGGCGCGGGCTTGGGCAGAGCCTGCAGAAAAACCTGTATATCCCCGAACCCCAGAGCGACTTCATCTTTGCCGTGCTGGCCGAGGAATTGGGTTTCATCGGTGCCGTGACGGTGCTGCTGCTGTTTGTCCTTCTTATCATACGGGGCATGCGCGTTGCCATGAACGCACCCGACATGCTGGGCGGCCTGATGGGGGTCGGCCTCACATCCCTGTTTGCCATCGAGGTGATGCTGAACATCGCGGTTGTGACCAAGAGCATTCCGACAACGGGAATCCCTCTTCCGTTCTTCAGTTCGGGAGGCACTTCCCTGCTTTTCATGTCGGTGGCGATGGGCATCCTCCTCAACATTTCGCGGCAAACGATCCCCGTCTTCCGGGCCGGCGCCGTGCCGGATCCCGAACGACGTTCACCGGCCGGCCGGCCGCCAGTGCGGGAAGCGCCGGTGAAACTGGCGCCGGGGCCGTCGGGAAGGACACGCAGATGAAGGTCATGATCGCAGCCGGAGGAACCGGAGGGCACATCAATCCCGGTCTGGCCATCGCCAGGGGCATCCAGTCGGTGCATCCGAAGGCAGTAATCCGTTTCGTGGGCACGAAAAAAGGGCTTGAAGCGACTTTGATACCAAGGGAGGGCTTCGGGCTTTCATTCATCGATGTGCGGGGCTTCCGCCGCAAGCTTTCCTGGGACACGGCAAGGACATTCGGCGTCATGATCCGCTCCTTCTTCCAGGCCGCCCGGCTGCTGCGTGAATGGAGCCCGGACCTCGTCGTCGGCACGGGAGGCTATGTTTGCGGTCCCATGCTTTCCGTCGCCGTGCTGATGGGCATACCTACGCTTCTCCACGAATCCAACGCCTTGCCGGGCATCACCTCGAAACTGCTTGCCCCGTTCGTCAGCCGTGTCGCCGTCAATTTCGAGGATGCCGCCGGAAGGCTTTCCAGGCATGCCCGGATACGGGTCACTGGCAATCCCGTGCGGCAGTCCCTGATGACGGTGGACAAGGATGCCGCGCGCGCCAAATCCGGCCTTGCGAAGAACGATCTGTTCGTGGTCGCCTTCTTCGGCAGCCTTGGATCCGAAACACTCAACAGGATGCTGATCGACATGCTGCTTGCCCATCCGGACGGACTGGGCTACAGGATGCTTTTCGGAACCGGCCTGAAGCATCACGGAAAAGTGATGGATGCCCTTGGCGGGCGCGTGCCGCCCGGAGTGGAAATCCAGCCCTACCTTTATGAGGTGGATGACGTGCTGGCTGCCGCCGATCTTGCCGTGTGCCGGGCCGGCGCGATGACGCCCGGCGAACTGTGCGTGCTCGGAGTACCCTCCATCCTGATTCCATCGCCCTACGTGGCGGATAACCATCAGGAATACAACGCGCGGTCGCTTGAATCACGCGGGGCTTCCGTCGTCGTGCTGGAGAAATTCCTGTCCGGCGCATTGCTCCATGAGCAGATCCTTACGCTTCTGAACGATCACGGTCTGCGCCGCCGCATGTCGGCTGCCGCGTTGAAACTGGCCAGGCGTGAAGCGGGCACGGATATCCAGGAGATGGTGGATGATCTGCTGCGCCTGGGAAGGGGCGGATTGTTCCGATGAAACGCTTTTTTATTTTTCTTGTCTTCGCGCTGCTGTCGGCAGGCATTCTTGCGGCAGTACTGGCCTGGTCGCCCCTGCTTGAAATCCGGACGATGGATGTGACGGGACAGAACCACTGCACGGTTGGTGACATCGTTGCAGCCTCCGGCCTGAAATCAGGTTCGCACCCGTTTTTCCCGATACGGTTGAGCC
>CAZFWQ010000316.1:0-4485 GCA_964522755.1 uncultured Oscillospiraceae bacterium
ATCCCGACAACCATGGCGCCCTCCTCTTCCAGTAAGTTCCCCAAGTCTGCGGGTACTGGTCATGATACATTATAACCGGTCTGAAATTGAAAGGGGGAACCCCTTTGCCGAAAATTCTGATAATCGATGACGAACCGGCGGTTCTGAATCATTTGACAGCCATCCTGGAGCAGAAGGAATATGAAGTGGTGACAGCTTCGAACGGAACAGAGGGCACCGCGATGCTCCGGTCCATCCCGAACATAGGCGTCGTGATAACGGAGGCGCATCTGCCGGACATGATGGGCATTGGCGTGGTCCGCGCCCTGCGGGACCTGAATCCGGACATGGCCGTCATCATCCTGACGGGCCAGGGTGATATGTCCGGCGCGGTCTCAGCCATGAAGGAAGGCGCTTTCGACTATCTGACCAAACCCGTCGATGCGGCAAAGCTCCTCATCACGCTTGAAAATGCCGTCCGGAGGCATGCCCTCCAGGAAGAGAACCGCAGCCTGGTTCGGGATAATCTCAAAAACAACGCCTTTCTGCAAGGGCTGCACGATTCGGCGCAGCAAATCCTGATGAACCTGATCCCATCCGACCCGCCGCCCCAATTCAAAGGCGTGGGAACTGCCGCCATATATAAAAGCTGTGACCATGTCGGCGGCGACATGTACGATTTTTTCGAACTGGGCAACCGGGTGTTCTTCTACCTGTTCGATGTCTGCAGCCATGGCATCCTGGCCGCCGTCATCACGATGATCATCAAATCCTTCTTTGACAACCTGAAGCGGCTGCAGGCCTATGCAAACGCAGTCCCGAACCTGTCGGAACTTGCACAGGACCTGAATCTGGAGATGATTCAGAACACACCGTCCAATATGTTCGCATCCCTGTTTGCCGGCTGCTATGACAGGGACACCCGAACAGTAAGTTATGTCTCATGCGGCCATATCGACCAGTACCTCCTGCATGACGGACAGGTGGTCAAACTCTCTTCAACAGGAACCCTGATTGGATTGTTCGAGTCCGCCTCGTATGAAGTTCGAACGCTTCCCATCTCATATGACGACAAACTGCTTCTTTTTACCGACGGACTGACGGAAGTATGGCAGGAAGACCAAACGATCGGGTCCGGCAGGACCATTTCGATGTTTGTAAAATACGGGATGGCTCCAATCAACGAGCTGTTGTCCGAAATATACGGCGACATCATGAAAAAAGCAGGAAAAATGCCTTTGGAAGACGATCTCACCATTGTGGGCCTGGCTTTTCCAAACCCGTCCCCACATCCCGGAACCAGTTTGTTCTGGCGTTCTTCGGAAAATACCCCACCCCGGAGCATCCGGGACATTCTACGGAATGAACTGCGCTGCTCCGGAACGGTGATCAGGCGCCTGCGCAAACCCGGCTGCATCCTGGTCGACGGCCTGCCGGCCAGGGTCATTGACAGGATGGAATCCGGCAGCCTTCTGGAAGCCCTGATGACGGAGCCCGATGATTCCTCGCTTCTGCCCGAGGAAATCCCGCTTGTCGTCCTTTATGAAGACGACCACCTGATAGCCGTCGACAAGACGGACAGCATCGCAGTGCACCCTTCTGCATTACACAGGCACGGAACCCTTGCAAATGCCGTGGCCTGGCATTTCTCGCTTCAGGGGCGCAGTCAGCGCGTACGGCCCGTGACAAGGCTTGACAGGAATACGTCGGGCGTGACCCTTTTTGCCAAAACCGCCCATGCACAATACGAACTGGGCAGGCAATCGAAAGCGGGCCAGTTCCGCAAAAACTATCTGGGCATCTGCCTTGGAGCCTGGCAACCGGAAAACGGCACCATCACCCTTCCAATCAGACGCAGCCCGTCAAGCATCATCGAACGGGAAGCCCATCAGGATGGGGATGCCTGCCTGACCCGTTATGAGACTGCTGCCTGTTTTGAAACGGAAAGAGGCTTGGTCAGTTTGCTGCGATTCATCCCTGAAACAGGCCGGACGCATCAAATCCGCGTGCACTGTGCCGCTTCAGGCCACCCGATCATCGGAGACACCCTATATGGCGGGCCGTTGTGGCCGGGACTCGCCGGCCAGGCCCTTCACTGTGATTCCCTCTCGTTTCTGCATCCGATCACGAGGGAACCCGTTTTCCTGCAATCACTCCGAACGGCCCCATTATTCCATCTTGACGGGCTGGACATCGCGAAAACCTTGGAATGAACTGCAGGGCGGCTCTTGGATGAACTGCAGGAAGGATTCACAACGAATATCGCGAAATCCCAGGAATGAAAAAGCCCGCAGGCGACGCGAAACCTTCGTTCCTGACGCATGCGGGCTTCCGTCTTTCAGGCGGGATTACAGAATCCGGTGATCGAAAACGCGCTTCGCCTTGCCTTCGCTTCGCTGGATCGTCTTATGCTCCACCAGGCGGATTTTCGCATTGATGCCGAGAGTGGATTCAATATCACGGGTTAGGCGGCGTTCCAGTGCTTCCATCTTGCGCACTTCATCGGAAAAGAGTTTCGGTGTCATTTCAATCTGAACTTCCATTTGATCCAGATTGTCGACGCGGTCCACATGAATCATGTAATGCGGTTCCAGTTCGCCGTATTTCATGAGGACGGACTCTATTTGCGACGGGAAGACATTCACGCCGCGGATGATGAGCATGTCATCGGAACGGCCCGTCACTTTCGTCATGCGGGGCGAAGTGCGTCCGCAGGCACAGCGTTCGTGCCTGAGGACGGAAAGGTCGCGGGTGCGGTACCTGATCAGGGGCAATGCTTCTTTCGTGATGCAGGTGAAGACAAGTTCGCCCTTTTCCCCATCCTCCAGGACCATGCCGGTTTCCGCGTCAATGATCTCCGGAATGAAATGGTCGCCGGGAATATGAAGGCCATCCTGAAGCATGCAGTCCATTGAAACGCCCGGCCCCATGATCTCGCTCAACCCATAAACGTCATATGCCTTGAGATTCAGCCGCTCTTCAATTTGCCTGCGCATGCCTTCCGTCCAGGGTTCGGCGCCGAATATGCCGACCCGCAGCTTCAGGTCTTCCTTGCGGACCCCCGCATCCGACATTTCATCTGCAAGGTAAAGGGCATAGGATGGCGTGCAGCAGAGTACGGTTGCGCCGAAGTCAACCAGAAGCTGAATCTGCCGCTTCGTATTGCCTCCGGACACGGGCACGGCCGTGGCTCCCACCTTCTCGACCCCGTAGTGAAAACCGAGGCCGCCCGTGAACAGGCCATATCCGTATGCGATGTGCACGATATCCCGTTTCGTCACGCCGACGTTGGTCAGGGAGCGCGCCATGCATTCCGCCCATATGTCTATGTCTTTTGCCGTGTAGCCCACTACCGTCTGCTTGCCGGTCGTGCCGGAAGAGGCGTGCACGCGGACAACCTCTTCCATGGGCACTGCAAAGGTGCCGAAGGGATAGTTGTCCCTCAGGTCCGACTTGTAAGTGAAAGGCAGTATCTTCAGATCTGCCGCCGACCTGACGTCTTCCGGGGTGATGCCTGCCGCCCGCATCTTCTCTGCGTAATACGGAACATTGTCGTAAACGCGGCGTACCGCATCGACGAGCCGCCTGCCCTGCAGTTCCTCAAGGTCGGCCCGCCGCATGCATTCCATATCCTCTTGCCAGTACTGTGTCATCATCTCTCATCGCCTTTTCGTTTGATGGTTGCTGCGGATGCATCGTTGCCTACGATTCTACCACGCAGCTTTCAGGCTGTCAAAAACGGAGCTTGTTCCAGGCATGCATGCCGCCTCCCAAAACCTGGACGCTCCTGAACCCGGAAGCTGTCAGCATGCGCGCAACAGTTGCCGCGCGGGAACCCGAATGGCAAATGGTGATGACCGGCTTGTCCCTGAATTTGTCGAGTTCGCCCAGACGCCTGGGCAGCTGTCCGATGGGCATGTTGACTACCCCCGATATCTGTCCTTCCGGACTGTCGAGTTCAGGGGGTTCCCGCACGTCCAGAAGCAGAACGGCCGAACCGCCCGTGCCTGCCAGGCCCTGGGCATGACGCCTGTTTCTCCGTGAATCCAGCATTTCCTTCAGGGCGGAAGCTTCTATCTGGTCAACTGAAAGTGTATTCACGTTCACATCCATGGTTCCTTGAATCTCGCAGGCAGCCAAATCCGCTGGAATCCATGAAGAACGCGGATTCATCGCGGAAGCCTGATTCGACCTAATCTCCATTTTCATCCATTCTTTGGGAACCAGCCGCACCTCATTGATGTATCGAATGAATTCCTCCCTTGTCCTGGCCTTGAGGTGGGGATTCGTATGACGCTGGCGCCCTAGTGTCGAGGGCTTTCTCCCATGATATTCGTGAGCGGGATGGACAATGAGCGAATCCGGCAGGTCCATCGTTTTCTGCAGGCTTTCCCAATGCATTCCCGCATCCCCCCCGGGCAGGTCATCCCTGCCTGCCCCAAAAAAAAAAAAAAAAAGAAAGTCGCCTGTGAAAAAAACCTGCCCTGCCTTCAGGCAAATGGAGTC
>CAZFWQ010000317.1:0-4457 GCA_964522755.1 uncultured Oscillospiraceae bacterium
GGATGCGCGGTGGTCCGCAGGGATGCGCGGTGGTCCGCAGGGATGCGCGGTGGTCTGCCGGGATACCCGGTGATCTGCCGGGATGCGCGGTGGTCTGCCGGGATGCGCGGTGATCTGCCGGGACACACTCCGGGAAAGGTGCGGTGGCCTCTATGATGGAATTGCCTGAAGCAGTCTGCCTGTCGATGCAGGCAAATGATTTGATAGCCGGAAAAATCATAGCCGGCGTAGAAGCGGGAAGGCATCCACACAAGTTTGCCTGGTATCACGGAGATCCGCAGGCATACCCTGACATGCTGACCGGGCGGTCAGTGGACCGGGCCGTTCCGGTAGGCGGGCAATTGGAATTCCGGCTTGGAGACATGCGGCTGCTGCTCGGAGACGGGGTCAATCTCCGCTATTGCCTGCCGGGAGACAAACAGCCTGTCAAACACCAACTGAAGCTGGTATTTGAAGATGAGTCCGCCCTGTTCGGTTCCGTGCAGATGTATGGCGGATTGTCCGCCTTCCGTGACGGTTCGTATGACAATCCGTATTATCTTGTCGCAAGGGAAAAACCGTCCCCCTTGTCAGACAGGTTTGATGAGTCATGGTTCGGGAAACTGGTGGAAGGCAGCCCGTCTTCGCTGTCACTCAAAGCTTTCCTCGCAACGGAACAGCGAATTCCCGGATTGGGGAACGGCGTGCTGCAGGATATCCTCTTCAATGCGAACCTTCATCCGAAACAAAAACTTGGCTCGCTGGACAAGCTGGAGCTGGAGCATCTGTTTCGAAGCATCCGGGACACATTGACAGACATGGCGGCAGCAGGCGGACGCGATACTGAAACGGACCTCCTCGGCTGTCCGGGTCATTATGTGACCCGCCTAAGCCGGAATACGGTGGGAACCCCCTGCCTGAAATGCGGGCTCATCATACGGAAGGAAGCATACATGGGCGGCAGCATCTACTTTTGTCCCGGATGTCAGCCCATGCCGTGAGCAGCAGCTGCCAGCGGTTCTTGAATGGATGAAATTGAACCACGCCTGAATCCGGCTGGTTTGTCGGGATCGCTGTTGATGCCGGGCTATTTGGGTTGAGAGTTGGTTTGAAAGTAGGTTTGAGAATCAGCCTGCGAGTTGACATGGGAGTTGGCCCGAGAGTCGGCTCGCGAGTTGGCATGAATCTGCCAGAGGCAGATCGAACCGGCACAGGCTACATTCAGCGAGTTGACCTCTCCGCACAAGGGGATGCTGACAATTCGGTCGGCATACTGTTTCAGCCGGACACTCATCCCTTTGGCCTCATTGCCCAGGATAAGCGCAATGGGCCGTCTTATGCCGGAATCCGCCAAGGTGGCGTCGCCTTCGGAGTCGGTCCCCACCACCTGCAGCCCGCATGTGGCTTTCAGTCCATTCAGCCAGCCTTCAAGCTTATCGGCAGATTCAATCATTACGACAGGCGTGTGGAAGACAGCGCCAAGACTTGCCCTGATCGTCTTCGGGTCGAACGGGTCCACGCCGTGCCCGCTGATGGCAACCGCTTCCACCCCCAGGGCATTTGCCGAACGGATGAGGGTGCCGAGGTTTCCCTGATCGGAAGGCCGGTCGAAGATGAGGATGAGCGGGTTGTCAGACAGCCTGACATCGCTTGGATCCATGCGCTTCATTTCAACCGTCGCCATGATTTCCGACGGTTCTTCCTTGTCTGAAAGCTCCTGATAAAGTGGTTCTGTCAATTGCAGCAATTCAGCTTGCGATTGCGTCCGGATGAATGTCTGGGCCCATTGGGACAATCTTCCGAAATCCGCGGACAGGATCCGCCTGATCTTCCAGTTTCCGCGAACAGCCTGTTTGATGGCTTCGATGCCCTCGACAAACAGTTCGCCGTGTTCTGACCGCTTTTTCCTGTTTGTTTTCAGTGAAAACAGGATTTGAAACAAATCATTTTGTGTGGAAATCTGCCGAATGCCTGTGCTGGCCATGTTGTGCTCCTTTCTATGCCGGACCCGCTCAGATTTTCCATGATCTGCGCTAGCCGGTACATTCTATTGACAATCAGACCGGGAACAAAAGAGAAGCGCCGTAGATGACTCCTATGAGCGTGACGCCACTGAACAGGGTTGAAAGAATCACGACCTGGGTGGCGAAACCCGGGTGGTTGTCGCATTCCACGGCGACAAGCGCACTGTTTACAGCCGTAGGCACCGCGCTGGATATGAACAGTGCCTGCGCCAGGATTCCATGGAGGCCGAACAGCATCACAAACAGAAGCGCCAATGCCGGCCCGATGATCAGCCGGATGAAGACGGCCAGCCAGGCCGTCCTGTTGTCGAACTGGAACTTCACCTTTGCCAGCTGGGCGCCAAGGGCTGTCAGGGCCATCGGTACAAGGGCGCCTTTCAGGTATAGGATGGCAGGCCAGACGGGCAGTGTGGTAAAATCGAATGGAACCAGTTTCAGCAGGAAGGCAAGGGCGACGACATAGATTGCCGGCATCTTCAATACGTTCGTCACCGCAATCTTCCAGTGGAGGTTTGCGCGGCCGGCATTGAAAAAACCCAGGGTGTTGACGGAAACGCTTTGCACGACGAGAACCATTATCTGCGTGGTCAGCGCGATGCCGAGATAGGGCGTCTTTCCGTCCACAAGGAAGGAACCGGTGCTGAAGACGAGTGTGATGAGCGGAATGCCGATATTGCCGGAGTTGTAGAACATGACGGAGTTCTGGAAGGCGTTTTCCATGCCGTTTTCGTATTTCCGCACCTTCGAGATGACGACGCCGATGGCCATGTTGGACAGCAGGATCAGAACGGCGATGGACAACGCCTTCAGCGCATCCACGCCGATATCCGTCACATACAGGTTGGCGAACATGAATGCGGGGACAAGAAGCCAGAAGATGATTTTGTTCAGGGAACCGATGTCGATGCTGAACTTGCGGCTGACAAGGTAGCCAAGTGTGACCAGGATGAAAATGGGCAGGATGTTCTGCAGGAAAATCTGCAAGACAACATTCATATGAAAGTTCCTTTCAATTGTGCCAGCCAGTGAGCCGTCAAGATGCTTCATCATCATACAGCATGGGACGCATTTCGGGAAGCCATGCCGGGATGGATGGCATGGACAAAACCGGAAACGGCGGGTATTCGTCATTCATTCCACCATCTCTGCATTTCCGGAGTACGAAGGCAGGTGAAGCCATGATTGCACGGCGGAACGATACATGCAGCCATATCATTCATTCTCCCGGATCATTGCCGGCAACGGCAGTTCGATGCGCCATCATGATTTTCCTGGTTGTTTTCCTGATGTCTCCTCTGGCAGGATGCGGCATGAGTGCGGACAACGGCAATCAGCCCGGCGGGTCCGGCAAACTGGCGACTGCAGCTCTTCCGGATGGATGGAAAGTATACAGGCCGGATGATGAATTCTCTTCCGTCCTGATTGTCGGAGGCACCGTCTTGTTCGGTGGACTGAACGGTTTGTTCGCATTGTCGGCAGACGGATCGGACATGACGGAAATCCCGCACGGCGAAACATCCTACCATCTGGTGAAATCGCTGTTCGCCGATCCGGAAGGGCGGCTCTGGATTGGTCATCAGTCCGGAATCACCTGTCTGGACGGCTTCGTGGTGGATGGAAAAGCGAGGATGCCAGTTACGGGCCAGAGCAGAGACCTGGTATCAGTTGCCGACCGGAAAATCGGCATGACCAACGATTTCATGATGGATGAAAAGGGCATTCTGTATGCAGGCACGTACAATGGCGCGCTCCTCCTTTCGCCGGAATCCATGCGGGATTGGCTGGGAAACGGCACGACAGCGGGATTTCAATGGATGACGGAACAGGACGGGCTGACAAGCCCCATGGTGAACGCCATGCTGTGCGATTCCCGCGGAGACCGCTGGTTTGGCGCCTATATCGCCCGCGGTGGGGGAGTTGCCTGTTTCCATGACGGAAAAGTGCAGGCCTTCAACCATGATACGGGGTTGGCCGATGATTACGTGACAACCATAGCGGAAGACATCGACGGCGCCGTGTGGGTGGGAACCGGGGTGTTCACAACGGGCGGCGCAAGCCGTTTTGTCATGAAGAACGGCGAATACGTGCCCGACGGCCTGTTGACCCGGGATAAGGGCCTGGCAGGGGAAAAGGTCCGGTACATACATATCGACAGGCAGGGCAGCCTCTGGTTTTGTTCGGAATATGACGGCGTTGCGGTTTTTGGTAGGAATATGAAGCGCATCCGGCTGTTGACGGAACAGGAAGGATTGCCGGACAACGAGGTAAAGCAGATGGCTGAAGATGACAATGGCAATTTGTGGTTCGCTTGCCGCAGAGGGGTGCTCCGCATGGATGCGAAGGCGGCCGGCAAGGTGGCAAGGCCATGAACGGGGGATCCCGAGAAAACACTGGGAAAACCCGGTTTGCAAATGCCGCCCTCACCTATCTGGATGAATACATGACGCCGTCAAG
>CAZFWQ010000318.1:0-4438 GCA_964522755.1 uncultured Oscillospiraceae bacterium
TTGCTTGCTTGCCTGGTTTATATGCTCCTGTCGGGCCTTGTCCAGATCCTGTGGTTGTTTCAATGGGGGCGGCGGACCACGTACCGGCAGGAACGCCATCTGGCTGTCATGATGGCCTGTGCCGGATTGTTCGTTCTCATGGCCAGCGTGGTCACGGACATCATCCTTCCCCTGTCTGGTATCTCGACATTGCCGATGGCACCGGTCATATCGCTTGCCTGGTTCGTCATTTTGGCATATTCAGCCCTCAAGTATCATTTTCTGGATGTTTCCCGGCCAGTGGCGGCTGGCGAGATCATGACGAGGATACGGGATCTGGTACTGCTGCTGAACCGCGATGGGACGATAATCCAGATGAATGCGTCTGCCAGGGGCACGCTTGGATATGGCATGTCCGGTCAGGCCGGGTTGCCTCTGAAAATGATTCTGCCTGATGTCGGCCTACCCTCGGCGGACATGCCGCTGGAGGCTGAAACGGAAGCGATGACAAGCCGGGGCGAACGGGTTCCCGTGTGGGTTTCCATAAGTTCCAGGTTCAATGATTTCAATGATTTGATCGGCTACATCATCATCGCAAAAGACATCCGCCAGCACTATTCTCTGGAAAAACACCGCGAAGAGCGTCATGAGATGAAGGATCGACTGAGTGGCCAGGTCGACACCTACAAAACGATCCTCGACCATGTTCGGATCGGATTTCTCTATTTCGGCAGCGACCAGATCATTGCGCCTGAATACAGCAGGCAGTGTTCGGTACTTTTCGGCCAGGATGATCTTGACGGAAAGGATTTCACGGATATGCTCCCGATCGTGCTGGACGTTGAGGAGAAGGCGAATATCCGCGAAATACTCGACTCCATCTTCAAGGAAACACGCTCCTGGTGGATAGAGACCTTCATCAGCCTGCTGCCATCCCGTTTCGAGTACGGCGGCAGGCAGGTTGCGCTGCAATACGATTACATCAATGCCGTTCCCGGCGGAAGCGGACATGTCATGCTTGTCATTCTGGAAGACCGCACGGATAAAATCCTGCAGGAAACCAGCCGGATTGTTGAAAACACAAGATTGTCGATGATGGTATCCGTTCTGACGAACCTCTCTGCTTTCCGTGAACTGCTCGATTCGTATCGAGATTATTTTTCAAAATCGCGCCGGTCTTTCATGGAGGAATCAATCCTTTCCAAAGAGGTGCGGAACGTGCACACATTTCGGGGAAACTTTTCGCGGTTCGGCATGAAAAGTACAGTCGAACGACTCATGCGGATTGAAGAGCAACTGTCAGGCATGCTTGCCCTGGAGGTGACAGCCGATGTCATTCGGAACCTGTTTGCGCAGACTGATCCGGAGGATTGGCTGACTCAGGACATGGATACGCTGAAGACCACCCTGGGGCATGATTTCATGCAAGCCCGCCAGAGCGCGGAACCGGATGAAAACCTCCTTGAAGAAGTCGCAATGGATTTGGAGCAGCTAGCCCGGGTCTCCGGGATATCTCCGAATGTGTTCAGGAATGTGCTGATGCGTCTTCGCGAACTGCATCACGTCCATGTGAAGCAGATTCTGCAGGATTACGAATCCTATGTGGTGGCGGTCGGCCGGGAGCGCAACCTGCCGGATCCTGTCTTTGTAGTGCTGGGTTCTGATGCTGTCCTCGACAGGAAACAGTACCGGGCCTTTTTCCGCGTCCTCATCCATATTTTCTACAATATTGCCGCACATGCCATTGAGACACCGGAAGAACGCGCGGCAATGGGCAAACCCGTGCAGGCCCGAATCGAATGCCGTGTGGAGGCGCAGCCGGAGCATATCCTCATTGATATCGCAGACGATGGGTGCGGCATCGATCCTGAACAAATCCGCGGTGAAATGCAGGTAAATGAAGGGATGACCCGTGAACAGACGGCTGCCATCGATGATAGGGAGCTGTGCCAATACGTCTTTGAACCCGGCTATTCATCGGCGCTGCGGGCGGATTCCCTTCCGGGCCGGGGTATCGGGCTTTTTGCCGTTGCCCAGGCGGTGCGGCAGCTCGGGGGGGCGGTCAGCGTCCAGTCGAAACTGGGGATTTTCACGCGATTCAGCTTTGTTCTGCGCGTACGGCAGCAGACTGTGAAGCCTGTTGGAAAAAATCAATACGGCATTGCCGTTCCGGCAGAGGAAGACGTCGGGAAAACGAACGGAGGGGCATGATGAATCTGGTAATCGCAGGCGGGGGAGCACGTCCGGACGAAATGCTGCTGAAGGCCGCATGCCTGCATGCGGATGCTGTCCTTGCCGCTGACAGCGGCGCGCAATGGCTCATGGAGTGCGGCATCACGCCGGATGTGCTTTTGGGGGATTTTGACTCGATTTCCCCCGGTGCGCTCGAGATCCTGCAGAATAACGGCCGGACGCGCTGGGTAAGGCACCGGACGGACAAGGACCAGACGGACATGGAATTGTGCGTGGAGGAAGCCATCAGGATGGGTGCCGGGAAGGTAAGTCTTTTTTCGGCCATCGGGTCCAGAATGGATCATTCGCTGGCAAATCTTTTCCTGCTTTATCCGTTCCTAAAGGCAGGCGTTGAAGCCTGGATCATCGACAGCCGGAACAGGGTGACGATGGCCGGCGGACCGATAAAAAAAGCCGGACAGCATCAGATTCGACTTTCACGGATGGACGACTTCAGAGTCTCGCTGATAGCCCTCGGGACCTGCGTGTCGGAAGTGACGACACGCGGACTGCAGTACGACATGAAGGGGAGGGACCTGCTCTTCGGTTCCACGCTGGGCGTCAGCAACGAGTTTGCTGCTGATGAAGCGGAAATAAGTTTTCGCGATGGCCTGCTGATGATATTTCTCTCGCGGGATTGACTCAATCGTCGACCTGGCCGGCTTTATGTCCCGGTACAATAAACATGTCCTGGCGCCGTACTGGAGGCCGTCCTTGTGATATAACCCGAGTTTAACAGAAATATTTATGGTATAATGCAGGGTACGTGGCTAAAAAGCCTCGATTTGAATGTCATTTCCAGCTTACAGCACAGGATAGCTCATCAGAACGCAGATATCGGTGGCAAACCGGGTTAGGATATCAATGAAGAAACAACCTTTCCATTTGAAAAATGAAGACGTGATGCTGACCATAGTCGGCATGAACCATGAGGGGCTGGGTGTCGCAAGGCTTGACGGCATGGCCGTATTTGTACAGGGCGCCTTGAAGGGTGAAGTTGTCAATGCGCACCTTATCAAGGTGGCATCCACCTATGCGGTTGCCCGTGTCCTGGAGCTGGAAGAAGCCAGCCCGGAACGGCAGGAGCCCTTTTGCCCTGTTTTCAAGCGCTGCGGCGGATGCAGCCTGCAGCACATGACCTATACGGAAACACTGCGCTTCAAGCACCAGGTTGTCCTCGACAGCCTTGAACGTCTCGGTGGTTTCAAGGGAATCATGGTGAAACCGGTTTTGGGGATGGATCATCCTTTCCAATACCGGAACAAGGCCCAGTATCCGGTCGGACTTGACGGAAAAAGGCCGGTGGCCGGATTTTTCGCACGTCGCAGCCACGAAATCGTGGATGCCTCCTCATGCGGCATACAGCATCCTTCCAGCGAACTGGTCCGGGCAACGGTGATGGCCTGGATTATTGAAAACAAGGTCCCGATATACAGCGAGGAAACCGGAAAAGGACTCGTCCGCCATATCGTTGTCCGTGTCGGTGTCCGGACCGGAGAGGTGATGGCCATGCTGGTCGCCACCCAAAACCGCATCCCGTTTGCGGAAAAGCTGGTCAACAAACTGCGGAAACAGGTTCCCGGCATCGCGGGCATTGTCCTGAATGTGAATGACGTGCCTGGCAACCTTGTATTGGGAGAAGAGAATTACATCCTGTTCGGCAGTCCCATCATAGAAGACAAACTCTGTGACATGACTTTCGAGATTTCGCCTCTGTCTTTCTACCAGGTGAATCCGGATCAAACAGAGGTCATATACCGCAAGGCCATGGATTGCGCATCATTGACAGGCACTGAAACCGTGTTTGACCTGTACTGCGGCATCGGCACCATTTCACTTGTCGCGGCCAGGAGTGCCGGGAGGGTGATTGGCGTTGAAGCTGTCGAGGAAGCAGTTGACACGGCACGGGAAAACGCGCGCAAGAACAGGATGGGCAATGTGGAATTTCATCTGGGCAATGCGGAGGACGTCGTTCCGAAACTGTATGAAGCCGGAATCCGTGCGGATGTCGTCATTGTCGACCCGCCACGGAAAGGATGCGACCAGGCGCTGCTTGAAACCATATTGGCCATGAAGCCGGACCGCATCGTCTATGTCTCCTGCAACCCGTCCACATTGGCAAGGGACTTGAAGGTTTTGTGCGGAAACGAGGCGCAGGCTGCCGTGACAGATGACGCAGACACAGCCGATGATATGATGGCGACGGGCAATGCATATATGACGAACA
>CAZFWQ010000319.1:0-4428 GCA_964522755.1 uncultured Oscillospiraceae bacterium
GTAGTCCAGTTTTCAGCGTTCCACACATCCGTCACCCAGTCCTGGTAGAATTCAGGTTCGTGGCAGACAAGGAGAATCGTTCCGGAAAAGGCCTGCAATGCGCGGGACAGCTCTTCCTTCGCGTCCTGGTCGAGATGGTTTGTGGGCTCGTCAAGGACCAGCCAGTTTGAATTCCGCAGCATAAGGCTGCACAATCTCACTTTCGCGTTTTCACCGCCGGAAAGCACCATCATCTGCGTGGTGATGTGCTCCGTAGTCAGACCGCATTTGGCAAGGGCTGACCGGACTTCTCCATTGCCCATGGATGGATATTCATGCCAGATTTCCTCAAGTGCCGTCCTGTTGTTCCTCCTGGCAGACTCCTGGATGAAATGGCCTGGAATGGCATAAGGGTCTCTCTCAACGCTCCCGGCCAGTGGTGGCAGGATGCCCAGCAAGGTGTTCATCAAGGTGGTCTTCCCCAATCCGTTTACACCGCGCAGAGCCACTTTCTTTCCTCGTTCCAGCAGCAGGTTGAGCGGATGGGTCAATGCCTCCTCATATCCGATGACAAGGTCCTTGGTCTGCACGATTACCCTGCCTGGCGTGCGGGCTTCGGGAAAACGGAAGGAAGGTTTTGTCTTCTCCTTCGCAACAGTGATGATTTCCATCTTGTCAAGCTTTTTCTGACGGCTCTTGGCCATGTTCGTGGTGGCGACGCGTGCCTTGTTGCGGGCGATGAAATCCTCCAGCCGGTCGATTTCCTTCTGCTGTTTGTCAAAGGCTGTCTGCACCTGCTGCCGCTTCAGGTCGTACATGGCGCGGAATTGCTCGTAGCTGCCGGTGTACCGTGTCAGCGAAGCATTTTCCATATGGTAGATGACATTCACGACATCGTTCAGGAAGGGGATGTCATGAGATACAAGGATGAACGCATTCGGATAATTCTGCAGGAATCCCTTCAACCAGGCGATATGCCTGTCATCGAGGAAATTGGTCGGTTCATCAAGGATCAGGATGAGCGGGTTTTCCAGCAGAAGCTTTGTCAGGAGAACTTTCGATCGCTGACCACCGCTCAGTTCCGAGACATCCCGGTCCAGGCCGATCTCCCCGAGACCCAGTCCATTGGCCACTTCCTCGATGCGGGCATCCAGCGTATAGAAACCGCTGTGCTCAAGTTCGCCCTGTATTTCGCCCACGTCATCCATCATCTCGTCCAGAGCGGCCGGGTCTGCATCCGCCATGTCATCATAGAGGGCCAGTATTTCACGCTCAAGGTCGAACATATGCGCAAAGGCGGTTCGCAGGATATCCCGGATGGTTTTGCCTTTCTCCATGGCCGTGTGCTGATCGAGATAGCCGGTGGTGATGCGGTTGCACCATTCCACCTTTCCGGCATCGGGATGGAGGTTCCCTGTGATGATGTTCAGAAAAGTGGACTTGCCTTCGCCATTCGCGCCAATCAGGCCGACATGCTCTCCCTTGAGCAGGCGGAAGGATACATCATCGAGTATGGTTCGTCCCCCAAACCCGTGAACGACATTTTGAACGGAAAGAATGCTCAAAGTAACCCCCCTGGATGTTGAATTGTTTAAAACGATACGATGAAAGCGGGTTTTCCAGTTTCATGTCACCGGCTGCCCATGATGTCGGCCACCCATGATGCGGCCTGGTCGACATGCTGCGGCAGCGTCCGGTTCTCGATGCCAGCAATCTGCACGTTGCAGCGGTTGACGGGGATGAGGAACTTAGGTGCCGGACTCTCCCCTATGGCTTTTGCCATGAGCGGCGTCAACTCGCCCAGCATCGAATTGGCAACGATGATGCCGATTGGCCCGAGGATGGCGTCCACATGCGCCGAGTTGTAGGCGACGGCATTTTCTCCCGTGGCCCCTTCATCCGCGCCGGCCTTCAGCATGGCAGAAGTCGCAAGTGCGTTGGTGCCAAGGGCCACAATGGCCAGGCGATCTGAAAAGACCTGCCTCAGCCTTTCCACCAGTGCCCTGCCGATGCCGCCGCCCTGCCCGTCCACCACTGCAATCCTCATCATATCCTCCATATCCGGGGAAGCCGCCGCGCCCGGCAAGACCGCCCGGCCGCGAGTCCGTTTCAGTACCCGGCAGGACAATCCAGCCGGGAATCGGTTTCCATTCATCATTGTACCCCTGATGAGGATCCGTTTCAACTTATCACCTTGCGTTATCACCTCGCGTTAGCCGCTCGGCACATGTCCGCCGAACGGCACATGTCAGTTGCATGGCACAAGTCAGCTGCATGGCACGTGTCCGCCATATGGCACATGTCCGCATTTCGAGCAGGGCAGCAGCAGGGCGGGAACCTCCAGGCCGCATTCGGCCATCAGGACCGGATCAGCCAGCAGAACCCGTGTCAATCCGTCCGCAGCCACCTTGCCTTCTTTCAAAATGACGACGCGCGGACATATGTCAAGGATCATGTCCAGGTCATGACCGGTGATCAGCCTGGTGTGCGTGAACCCGGACAGCAGTTTCATGACGCGGCGGCGAGCCCTGGGGTCAAGGCCGGCTGTCGGCTCGTCTAGCACCAGGATGTCAGGTTCCATTGAAAGAACGGAAGCAATGGCCGCCGCATGCTTTTCGCCGCCTGAGAGCCTGAACGGGGCCCTGTCGCGCAAGTGAAGGATGCCGACGCGCTCAAGCGCCGTCGCAACCCGCTGTTCCACTTCTTCTTCCGTCAGACCCGCGTTGCGTGGCCCAAAAGCCGCATCCTCGCCCACTGTGGGCATGAACAGCTGATCGTCGGGATTCTGGAACACCATGCCGACCCGTTTGCGGATGTCGGGCATGGTTCTTGCAGTCAGTTCGATTCCGCCGTAACGAACGCTTCCGCCATTCGGATGAAGCAGCCCCATCATCAGCATGAGCAAGGTGCTTTTCCCTGCGCCGTTCGCCCCGATGATGCCTACGGCCTCCCCATGGACAGCCTCAAACGAAATACCCCGGATGGCTTCATGGCCATCCGGATACTTATATGACAAATCGACAGCTTCCAGTTTGTGATGGCTCATATGATGGTTTCACCTTTCTTTCCTATCGAACCTGCAATGCCATGCAGCCCACTTCATGGCCGTCGGGGCGGCCGTCCGAATGGAACCACAGTCCGCACGGAACCGCATTCGTGCGGGAACCGCAGTCTTCACGGATTCCTTATCTCCCGGCAATGCCTGTTGCCAGCCTGCCAAGCAGCAGGGGCAGGTCCACCCATCTCGACAGGGCGAACCAGGACAGCCAGCCTGCAAGGTATAATGCGTCCCGCCAGCCGGGACGGGTTCCGGGAGGAAGCGGCACATATCCATTGTAACCCCTCAGCCGCATCACCTGGTGAATGCGGTGGGCCCGTTCGAACGACCTCAGCAGCAGCATCCCTGCGAGTGAGCCCCAGGCTGCCGCCCGCATGCCCTTTTTCCCGGATGAGCGCAGGGAACGCGCCGTCATGATGCGTCCGGTTTCTTCAGACAATACTGTGATATAGCGATAGGTCAATGAAATCTGCATCACGAATACCCGGGGCATCCCAAGAAGGCTCATTCCGGACAGGATGCGCTCCATGCCGGTGCAGGCTATCAGCTGCAAGGCAGCCAGAACCGACAGGCTGGTTTTCAGCACGATGGACAGGAAAGTCAGCCACCCCCGGGCAAATGTGACGTCTCCGATTGTAATCGTGACGGTATCGAAGAGGGGATTCAGGATACCAATGCCGACAATGAGGGGTTCCACTGCCAGCAGCCGCTTCAGGAAAGGCTTCCAGGGCAGGTCGGCCATGGCTGCGATGACAATGGGGTATAGGAAAAGAGGCAGCAGCCGTCCGACCGCATGGCGTTCGAATGACAATGCCGCAACAAGGAATGCAACCGTCGCAATGAGTTTGGTCGCGGGATGCAGCCTGTGAATGCCCGTATCCATCCGCGAGAGCGATTCCATCCTGTGCATGTCCCTGATCGCGTCCGCAAAAGGAGCCGCGTGGGAATTCAGGCCATTCACGTTCTTTTTTCGAAATTCTGCTGCAATCCCCATCATCCTGTTTCCTGGTCCTCCCGCAAGCCTGATGTCATGTCAAAAACAGAGCAGTCCGCAACATCACGGCGTCCTGGCATTTTTCCCACGCTTCCTGCGCCATGTGACAAAAAAGCCAGTCAGTCCGGCCAGCAGCAAAGTCAGCGCACCTCCGACAATCCCCGAAACGGAGGTTCCCGCCATGGCGGCTGTTTCAGGACCCTCAGCGGTCATCGCCTTCGATGTCTTGAAAGCGTAATCGGGCAACAGCACGGTCTTTTCCCGTACAGCCGCAAAAACCTCATGGATTGCGTCTTCTGTCACAAGCTCCTTTTCGCCCATGACGTGGAACATGGACCATTCCAATCCATCCGGATCGGACGATGAAAGCAATGACAATGCTCCACCTGCAATGAGA
>CAZFWQ010000320.1:0-4415 GCA_964522755.1 uncultured Oscillospiraceae bacterium
CCTCCGAGCGTTGCGGCGCGCTGGATCGGCAAGCCGGCGTCTTCGGCGGATTTCAGGGCGAGTCTGACCAGACCCTCGTGCGGCAGCGTTCCGTTGAGCGTTCCCCTGCCGTGAAAAGCATACAGGTTTACGGCAGGCCCCTCGCCAAGCCTGGCTTCGAACCGGCTGCTCAAATCCGGCGTATCTCCTGACAGCACGACATCGAGGCATAGGGCGATATCCGGCTTGATGGCCCTGGCGGCAACGGCCGCTCCCCGCAGATTGAATTCTTCCCAGACTGTTCCAACAAAATAGACGTCTGATTTCGGCCGGTCCTGACACAGCAGGGAAGCAGCCCTGGCCAGGCTGGCGCAGCCGCCCCGGTTGTCCACGGCCGTCCCGCTGATTCTGGAGCCCTGCAGCTTTTCAAATGATGGCCGATAGATGGCAGGACAACCGATGTCGATGCCCAACTCCCGCACCTGCCGGTCGGATTTGGCGCCGACGTCGATGAACAGCGAAGTAACCGGATCCACCTTGTATTTTTCATCCGGCAGTGTGGCGTGGTGGGATTTTATCCCAATCACCGCGGGATGAAAATGTCCGTCTCCGGAACGGATGACAAGCTTCAAACCCGGCAGCACTTTCTCAGGTATCCCGCCAAGCCTGTCAACCTGTATGTATCCGTCCGGTTCGATTTTGCGGACGATGAAACCGAGCTGGTCCATATGGGCAAAGACCATGACCGATGGGGCAGTGGCGTCTTTTCCCCGGATCTTGGCGATGACGTTGCCGATCCGGTCAATTCGCACTTCATCGGCATATTGTGCCAGGATATCCTTCAGGAAATAGGCCATTTCCTTCTCGTATCCCGATGGGGCGGGAAGCAGCATCATGCTTTCCAGGACGTTCAGAATGTCCATGCGGGTCCTCCGTTTCTGGCGCTTGACAGGATGGTGTTGAGTCGGTGCTTTTCCGGAATGAGGTTGATGCTTGTGCTTTTGACAGGACAAAGCCGAGTCGGTGCTCATGCCAGGACTATATTGATTCCGGCATCCCTTAATCCTTCCAGTATGTCGGGATCGATCTCCCGGCCGGTGATGATCATGTCCACGTCGCTGATTGCGCAGAGGTTGATGAAGGCGATGTTCTCAAACTTCGAGTGGTCGCAGACCACGATTTTTTCCCTGGCGGCCTTCATGATCAGCTTCTTGACCGAAACTTCCTCCGTGTTCGTTATCATGCATCCCTTTGAAATGCTGATTGCATCGACGCCGATGAATGCCTTGTCTGCGTTGATATGCTCCAAAGCATACTGCGCGAAGTAACCCAAGGTGGTATAGTACCCTTTGCGAACACCGCCGCCTATCACCGTCAGATTCACATCCCTTGCTCCCGCCAGCCTGCCTGCCACAAGAAGGTCGTTGGTCGCCACATTGATTCCGTCCATGGATTCGATCTGCACGGCAATTTCCAGAATCGTCGAACCGGAATCCAGGATTACGGTTTCGCCGCTTCGTATCAGGCTGCAGGCTTTCTGCGCAATCCTGACTTTTTCTTCATGGTTGACGTTTTTCTTGACCGCATAAGGCAGTTCCACCGAAGTGCCTACCGATATGTCCGATGCGCCTCCGCGAACCATGTTCAGCCGGTTCCTCAGCACAAGCAGCTGCAGGTCCCGCCGGATGGTTGCCTTTGACACCTGGAACGCATCGCACAACTCCTGAAAATAGCATATCTTCTTCTGTTTGACGTACGCCTCGATTTTCTGCAGCCGTTCTTCCTGTATCATATCCCACTCCTCATCCGTTGCGATGCAGGATTCTGTCCATGGCAGAAGATGTATTGTATATGATTTGATCTGAATACTGTTTGTAGGGAGGACACATTTCCGCGTTCGCCCAGCCATCGTATCCCGTTTTTTCCAGGGCAGCCACCACGCTGACATAATCCACATCGCCGGCCAGCAGGTCGACAAAACCCGCAAGTCCTTTTGCATCCCTGCGATAGTCCTTGAAATGAAGCTTCTTGATGCGTTTCCCAAGTATCCGGATCCATTGTTCGGGATATCCGAACAGGAGCGCATTGCCCACGTCAAAGAAAACCTTGACGTGGCTGGAATGTATCCTGTCGATGAAATCCCTCATTTCCAAGGGTGACAACAGGAATTTGTTCCAGATGTTCTCGATGCCGATGGTTATGTTTTTTTTCTCCGCATAAGGCGCGAGCTCCAGGAATGCCTGCAAAGCCCGATCATAAGCCACTTCATAATCAATGATCTCGGAACCCGCGAAGAATTCTATCTTTTCCGTTTGGGGGACGACTTCATCCGGAGTAAAATCGACGCCGACTGTCCCGGGACAGACAAGGACACAGTCTGCCCCAAGGATTGAAGCGATGTCGAGTTGCCTGCGAACAATGCTTTTCGCTTTTTCCCTGTTATCCGCGCAATGGCTTGTCAGTGAAAACTGCCAAAACAGGCCTGTCGCCAAGCTGTTGATTTCGATGCCGATTTCTTCTGCCGCCTGCCTGTACCCGCATATCTCATCATCCTTGCTTTCCAGGCTCAACTCTCCGGTTCGCGCCAATGCAGGTTCGATGCCTTCGAAACCAGCCTTTTTGGCCAACCTCATGCAATCAACCAAACCCATCCCAGACGGGAAGGACCAGATATTGATTCCTTTCCTGATATTGTTTGCCATATGCATCTCCTTCATTGTTGCGGAAGCAGGATGGGCATGCGAACAGGGCTTGCCGCATTCGCCTCGTTGTATGCGATGCGCTAAAGCGACATGGGCTTCCTGTTGCAAGAACGCGCATATATGAATTTCCGCCTGTAACCAGGCAATCATATCCTATCCTTGTTATTACGCATTGTCAATCATTTCATGATTTATTACGAATTATTATAATAATATAATGAACTAATAATTGATAAATGTGGTGTATTATGATACGATAAATGAAATGAATCGATTGGGGGGACTGTCATGAATTGGCTGAAAGAGATGTTCGGAACGGATAAACCAATCATTGCCATGTGCCATCTGCAGGCGCTGCCGGGAGATCCGTACTATGATGCCGCAGGCGGGATGAAAAAAGTGATCCGCCTTGCTAGCAGGGACCTTCATGCGCTGCAGGCCGGCGGCGTGGACGCCGTGATGTTCTCGAACGAATTCAGCATGCCCTATCTGACGAAAGTCAGGCCGGAGACAACCGTGGCCATGGCCAGGGTCATCGGCGAACTGATGGGGGAGATAAGCATCCCGTTTGGCGTGAACGTCTTATGGGACCCAATCGCATCCATCGACCTGGCTGCCGCCACCGGCGCGAAATTCATCCGCGAAATCATGAGCGGTGCCTATGTCAGCGATTTTGGCATCTGGAACCCGAATGTCGGAGATATTGTCAGGCACAAGGTGCACCTTGGCATGACGGATTTGAAGCTGCTGTTCAACATTGTGCCTGAAGCGGCGAAATACCTTGCCGCAAGGGATATTTCCGATATCGCGAAGTCCACCGTGTTCAACAACAAACCCGATGCATTGTGCGTATCAGGCCTAATCGCAGGGGCGGAAACAGATTCGCAGGTATTGGCCAGTGTCAGGAAAGCTGTTCCCGATACGGTCGTCTTCACGAATACGGGCTGCAACGCGGACAACATCCAGTCACAGCTGCAGATTGCCGATGGCGCGGTTGTCGGCACAACCTTCAAGGTGAACGGGATATTTGAAAACGCCGTCGATCAGAGCCGGGTCAAAACGTTCATGGACAAGGTGAAAAGTTTCAGGTGACGGAGGGTTGTTTCAACCCTTGAGGCATTTATGATTTTTTGGGCCAATCATGGAGCGAATCGCAAATCGAATCCGGGAGGGGCAACTGAATGACTTCACGTGAAAGAATCACCGCCGCGCTGAATCATCGGGAACCTGACAGAACGCCGTATTTCGAGTACTTGCTTCTGAATCCTGTTTCAAGCACCCTTCTTGGACGGAAGTTTACAGATTATGCCGGCGACATGGATTCGTGGAATGTTCTTGTCCGGGAAGTCGGATGGGAAAGGGCTTTGAGGCAATATGCGAAAGACAGGGTGGACCTGGCCGCCATACTCCGGCAGGACATGATGTATGTTTCAATGAACCCCAATGAACCGACGTGTGACGTCGTTCTCGATTCCGGGCATGTTTCAGTTGAAAGCACCGACGACCCTGTCGAGAATATGATTCAAAGCAACAACATCAAGGAAGAACAGTTGAGAAATCTGTCCGGAAAGGATTTCGACGATTCTTTTTTCGTATATGCCCTGATAAAAGAGGAAATGCGGAAACAAGAGCTGGATCTGCCAATCATGGGAATGGTTTGCGGTCATGGCGTCTGGACCAATGTGGATTTGATGCAGACGATGATTCTCGAGCCGGAAACAGCACACCGGCATT
>CAZFWQ010000321.1:0-4412 GCA_964522755.1 uncultured Oscillospiraceae bacterium
AAGGATAAGCATTTCGCCGGCTCCGTCAATTTTTGCGGATTCGGACAGTTCGGCGGGAATCTCCTTGAGGAAGTTCCTCAGCCCAAGGTAACTCCACACGCCGCGTCCGCTGGTAATGACCATGGAGGCGACATTGTCGATCAGGTGGAGATACTTGGTCACAATCAGATAATAAGGAATCAGCCCGCCGCTGAAATACATCGTCAGCAGGAAGTAGAAATTGAAGAATTTATGTCCTACGAGGTCCTTTTTCGTCATCACATATGCGGCCGTGCAGATGAGGAACATGTCGAACAAGGTGCCGGCAATCGTGATGAAAAAGGTGATGCCGTAACCCGATGCGATCCAGTTCGTGCTGAAGATGTACTGGTAGCCGGTGATATTGATTTCGTCAGGCCACAGCACGATGGGTTTTGAGTAGTATTCGTTGGAACCGACCAGCGAAGTCATCAGCACGTTCCAAAACGGGAACAGGGTGATCAGGCCGATGACACCCAAAAACAGATAATTGAATGAATCGAAAATCCAATCGCCCATTGATCGCTTCATCATATGACGCCCTCCTCCCCCATGCGCTTGGCGGCGAAGTTCACAACCAGCAGCAGTCCCAGGCTGACGACATTCTTGAACAGGCCCACGGCCGTGGTGTAGGAGAACTGCCCGCTCGTCACGCCGTGCCTGTATATGTAGGTATCGAGGATGTCTCCCACCGAGAAGACCATCGGCGAATACAGATTGAATATCTGGTCGAACCCGGCGCTCATGATTCCGCCGACATCAAGGATAAGCAGCAGCACGATGACGCTCTTGATGGATGGCAGCGTGATGAACCAAACCCGCTGCAGCCTGTTGGCGCCGTCTATGGTCGCCGCTTCATACAGTTCCAGGCTTACGCCCGCAATCGCGGCCAGATAGATGATGGACCCGAAACCGACGCTTTTCCATATCATCGAAATATAGACTTCAGCACGGAAATAGGCGGGATTTGCGATGATCTGGATCCTTTCGCCGCCATTGAGCTGCGTCAGGAGCCTGTTCATGACGCCGCCGGAAGAAGTGAAAAGATTGTATATGATGCTGGCCATCACCACCCAGGAAAGGAAATGCGGCAGGTACATGACCGACTGCAATGTTCTTTTGTATACGGTATGCCTGACTTCGTTCAGCAGCAGCGCGAAGACGACGCATGCAACGCTGCTGATGACAATCTTCGAGCTGCTGATGCTGATGGTGTTCCAAAGGACATGCATGAATTCCGGGTCGTTGAACATTTTCATGAACCAGTAGAAACCGTAATTCTCGGCCCAGGGACTGCCAAAAATCCCACCCTTGTAAGTGAAATCCTTGAACGCGAGGATCATGCCGTAAATCGGCCAGTAGGAGAACAGGAGGGTGAATGTGAAGGCTGGCAGGAGAATGACGTACAATAGCCTGTCCCGCCAGATTCTTGCCGGAATGTTTCTCTTGTTCGCGGGGGGCATCAGCTTGACGGGAGGCAGTATCGCGACGGTGCGCAGCACTTTGACTGGATTATCGGTGTTGATTTCCATCCATGTACCTCAACTTCACAAGTATCAGGCCATCCTGTCGATTTTATGACAATGTGGATGGTATGGTCTCCGGCAGTGAACCACAGGCGGATGTCAGAAGGGACATGGCACTGATAAGCTGACGGGCATGCAGTTGCACGGATTCATCATATCAAACAAAGATAGCCGAAAACAGTACGGATATTTATCATAATATGTGAAAAACAACAGTTTTTAACCTGTGCATTCATGATTTCAAGTAAATGAATGTCAACCGGCAACGCATGCGCATGAATGCCATTGCGCCGTCAATCCTCTCCAAGCTTAATGGCCTGCGTGACATTGATCCTGGATACCAGCACGCCGAGAAGCGACAGGCCTGTCAAGAGCATGCCCCCGACGGCGGCATACAGCCTGATGTAGTCAGCCCGGCTGGAAATCACGACGAAGGGGGGAACCTGGTCTGCCGCGCTGTAAACAAGCCCGAGCAGGGGCACGAACAACTGGCTCATCACGCCGCCGGTCACCAGGCCCATCAGGATGGCTGCTCCTGAAATCATGATCTGTTCGAACACCAGCATCATCACGACTCCCCCGGCATGCACGCCCATGGCGCGGAAAATGCCGAATTGGAGCGTGCGTGACCGTATCGACAGGATCCAGTAGATGAAGAACCCGATCATGCTGATGGCCATCGTCACGATGAATCCAAGGGTCAATGCGCCGTTCGTGCCCTGCAGCAGGGGATCGTTCTTTTTGACCACGATATCGCGTTTCGTATCCTTCATCCACTTCAGAACCATTCTCTTGGCGGAAATATCATTGTAGATCTGTTGGGTCGCCGTGTCAGGTCCGCGCCTGTACCAAATCTGGTAGGGTTCCAATGAAGTGGCGTCCTGGACATAATTCAAATTGGCGATGATGAAGTACCTGCTCTCGTCCTTCTGTGCAGTCAGACTCGGCCAATAGGGAACCGCCCCGTATATGACCCCCCGCACCTCGCCCTGGTTTCCCCACCTGTAGCTGACGGGGTCGCCGACTTTCAGCTTCAGGTCATTCATCAGGGCCTCTGAAGCAAGCACGGCATTCGGCGACCTTGACATCAGGTTCAGGTATGCGTTGATATGATGGGGCAGAAGGTTCTGCGAACTCCAGACAACCTTGCCGAATTCACTCGGCAGTATGGCCATGAGCTTACCCGCCCGGGTTTCCTTTACCTGGCCGGAGATGCTCACGACGCCCGCCGGGATGAAAACCCTGGCCGCCGCCGTGGTCCCGGAAAGTTTGGAATAAATGCTGAAATCCGGTTCCACATAGGTTATCACCTGATCGCTGCCAGACGCCGAATCTGCGCCCTGCGCGCCCTGCGGCCCGTCGATTCCGCCGGGACCTGCCGGCGGCGCGATGATTTCATTGCTCGGCCAATCCATCTGCAGTGTGATGTCTGCGCCGTTGCCGTAACTTGCCCTGTCAATGATGTTCTGGTTGATGGTCCTGGCCGAATTGGCGCTGAAAACGCCGATGGAGATCGTGAGAATCAGGAAGAGCATCAGGAACTGTTCCCTGCCGTCGGACCGGCCGACCTGCATGAAGGAAATGTACGCCGCGGGTGTCCAGAACCGGCCGCCAGCCCAGGCGATGAAACGGACCCCAAGCGGGTAGAGACGCAGGAACAAAAGGCCCGCACCAAGGACGAACACGGTGGAAACAATGAACAGGAACGGATCGACGGGCACGCTGATGCCCTCCGCCGCGGTGACCATGATGGTCTTCTTCCTGATGTCGTACTGGTACAGGCCATAGAAGGAGATACCGAGCAGGATGATGTCCAGCATCAGTTTTTGCCAGATCGGCACATTCCAGCGGCTGGTCCTGCGCAGCTTATGCTGCACAATCGTGAAGCGCGAGGCTCTGATTGCGGGAATCATCATCATGACGACCGAGAAGAAACCGGCGCAGGCCGCATAAAGGAACGCCTGCCAACTCATGGCAAGCGGCAGCGCCGTTCGCGACACGAACTCCAGAAAACCGTTGGATGCCCCGAGAACGCGGCACAGCGCCAAGGCAACGAAAGGTCCCGCGATGACCGTGATGCCGCTCAGGAGGACGCTCTGCAGCAGATAGCTGCCGAATATCTGGAAACCGGATGCGCCTCGGCTTTTGAGGACGGCTATCTCATTGCGGTCGTTTTCAATGACAAGCCGGCTGACCATGAATATGTAGAACGCGAGCATGAGCAGGATGGGCACCTGCAAAACCCAAAGCGTCAGCCTCAGTTGTTCCGACCGGGTCGAATACTGTTTCAGGATTTTCTGGGAGGGGAACTCCCACCGTGTTCCCGCATACTTTGACATGAACAGTTTCTGCGCATCCAGCTCGGTGTTCAGGGCCTTCAGGTTTTCAACCTTCAGCTTCGCGTAGTCCAGCGCATAATACCAGTATGCGCTGACAATTGCCTTGTTCTCCTGCACAATTGTGCGCTCCATGAGGGAATAATCAATCAGGAACGCGGATTAATAGGAGGCCGGGGGCTCGCTCCACCAGGTGTCTGCGATGGCGGGCCTCCTGTACAGGCCGACAATCCTGACCTTCATCGGACTGATTTGCATGGTTTCATCAGTCAGTACAAGGCTTTCGTCGAGCAGGACATTCAACTTGTCCTGCGCCCCTTCGGAGGCAAGGACCTCAAAGGTGCCGTCTGCGGGCTCTGCCGCAGGCAGCCGGCCGGCAACGATCTCCACATGCTTTTCATAGTCCGTGATGCCATACAGCATCACATAGACTTTTTTCGGTTTCTCTTCCTTCTGCACCTCCGGCAGGAAGGTCATGAAGTCCATACCAATGCGCTTGACTTTCGAATAAGGCAATCCCAGCCTGTTCACC
>CAZFWQ010000322.1:0-4405 GCA_964522755.1 uncultured Oscillospiraceae bacterium
GGAGAATTTACAGATGACACCCAGATGGCGTTGGCACTTGCCGAATCGTTGATTGTTTATCATGGCTTCAACCCAGACGATATCTGGAAAAGGTTCGTGAAATGGGCTGAGACCGCATCAGATATTGGGAACATTACAAGATCGGCACTTAACCATAAAACTCATATTGGAGCTGCACTGTCTGCACATCAATCCATCGGACGAAGCGCCAGCAATGGCGCATTGATGCGTGCTTTCCCAATGGCACTCGCATATCTTGACGAGGACACCAAAACGACAATGGGTGCAGCATGCGCACAGGCAGCCCTCACACACTATGACCCTGCTGCACAGTGGGGCGCCGCGATTGCTGTCGAGTTGATCAGGCGCGCTGTGCTTGGAACCTATACTATCGATGGATTTGATCGCGAAATAGATGATGTGCTTTCTTTTGTTCCTTCCGACATTCGTGCTCAGTTTTCACCCATTCTCGCTCTGGATTGGCATCCCGGCATCAGCGGAGCAGGTAATGGATCAGTTTGGACATGCCTTGCTCAAGCCATTTGGGCGGTTCGTACAACCAAATCATTCGAGGATGCGCTGGTTGCAGCCATAAACCTGGGCGATGATACGGATACCGTAGCCTGTGTCACCGGAGCGATTGCAGGTGCCATCTATGGAATTCAGGCTATTCCATCACGATGGACAACATATGTCCATGGCCATGTCTCCTCTCCTGATGGGGACATGAAATACGACTACCAATCATTGCAGGACATGGCGCGATGCCTCATAGGGATGAAGCCAGTCATACTGACCATTCCGGAACCGACATCTGTTTCAGTTGAGATTGCTCCCAGTTTTTATGCCGCAAACCTTTTGGGTGCCGCAGCGACTCCAGATACATGGGCGGTCGTCTCCCTTTGCCGGCATGATAATCTATTTGCAAGACATCCAGTCCGACGAGAGATCGTGATGAGGGATGAAGAAGGAGACAGCAATCCGGACCTGATGTCTGCAGTGACCGATGCAGTCAACAGCATTGATGCGTTCCTTGCCGAGGGTCGTAATGTAGTTGTCCATTGTCACGGTGGGCGCAGCCGCACCGCTTTGATCCTGAAGGCCTGGAAGATGCGAAAGGAGGGAGTCGACGAGAGGACAGCCCATAAGTGGCTGCTTGGGCTTTGGCCACTGTATTCACCATATAATGAGACATTCCGGGCATTTCTCCGCATGAAGCACCCATAGGATGTCCATCCCCGGTGTTATGCTGAATGCATGGACATCGAAGGGGGGAACATCCAATGATTGCTGTCATGGAAAGGTTTTTCAACGGATTGTCGCACGGAGAGGGGCAAGGAAGAGATAATCTTTTGCTGGTACCTGTCTTTCGCGAAGGAGAGAGCGAACCACGGAATTATCTGCTGCTGGATGAGGCCTTGGAGGCAGGATGCTTCCGCGTCAGTGAAGTGAGCATACAGGGCTCCGTGAATACCCTGATGGTAGAAAACATTGGTGACAAGGACGTTCTGATACTCGATGGCGAAGAGTTGGTCGGTGCCAAGCAAAACCGGATGGTGAACGCAACCATTCTGATTGCCGCAAAAACTTCCTTGAAGATACCCGTCAGTTGTGTGGAGCGCGGACGTTGGAACTACCAAGGTGACGAATTTAAAAAGTCGGAAGTTTTTGGATATTCTGAACTAAGGCGTCAGAAAACGACACATGTATCAGAAAGTCTTTCGATGAATCTGTCTTTCTCAGCAGATCAAAGTGCCGTTTGGGAAGAGATTGACAGGAAGCAAAGTCAGATGGGGTCGCGATCCAATACCAGCGCGATGCATGACGTATATCAAAACCTAAAGGTTGAATTGGCAAGGTTTACCCAGGGCCTCAATCCCAGTGCAAACCAGATTGGCATAGCCGTGTTCATCAATGACTATTTCAACTGCATGGATGTTTTCAGCCATCCCGATGTGTTGGTCCGGTTGTGGAACAAGCTGCTGACGAGTTATGCCATGGAAGCCGCTGAACTTGGACAGCATGGCAAAAAGCGCAGCACCCCCAAGAAGATGGACGAGATTCTGGATGCTTTGAAACTGGCAGAGGTGAATGAATTCCCATCTGTTGGTCGGGGCACGGCTTTGAGACTCAAGGGAAGGCACCTGATTGGAGCGGCACTTTCCGCTGATGACAGGCTTTTGCACATGGCCTTGTTCCAGAGTTTCGGCGCAGCCAAAAAAGACGAACCCTATGCCCGGCCTTCACAACGCCGTCACTATGCTGAATAACTGATGTCTTTGTGTTGGGCTGCCTCGCAGGGGGCAGCCCTTTGTCATGCCAGAGAGATCTACACGCTGATATACCAGAAAACTCCAAATCTATCAACAACATTGGCACAGCAAGTGCTCCAAGGCAGTGAACCCAATGGAAGCAGGATATTTCCGCCTTCCACCAAACAGGAATATGCTTGTCTTACCGCTTCTTCGTTTTCCAAATTGACACCAAAATTCATGGTGGGGTAATCGGTCGAGGAATATCTCCTGATATTCTCAACACCAACACTGCTGCTTGATTCACTCAATGAAATCAGGAGCTGTCCATCAAGATGCAGTTCGGCGTGCAGGTAAGTGCCATCATCATTCCGAACGTTATATCCCAATATGGCTCCAAATGCTTTTTGATAGAATTCAATCGCTTCGGCACTTCCTTGTATGTATGCCTGCAATCCGATTTTCATAAAAACACCTCCGGGTATTCCACGAACAGCTGTTCCTGACTGTTCCAATGGAATCTCAAGCTGGCCTGTCCTGCAGCCAGACGGGTTGGGACCATGCTTTCTTTCCTTGCAAATCCGTGCAGACGGCGCGTATGTACGTCTCCGTGCCCCTCAGCTTGCAGACCGCGTCCTGGAGAAGTCCGGATGCATCCGAAACCGCTTTCCCGGGATGGCTGTCTGCCAGGAAACCGACGGATCGACAGGCAGAACAACGAATGATGGCTTCGTTTCCATCCACATGAAAATCTTCGATCAGCGGACCTTGCGATGCATAGAAGCTGCCTGCAAGAATCGCGTTGATGATGGCGGGATGAGACAATTCGGCTGCCTTCACCATGATGAAACCGCCACCCGTATCCGCATGGTGCTGGTGGGTGTCATCGCTGGCCAGACACCAGAGAGGGTGACCGCTCCAAAGCAGCCGGTCGAACCAGGCGTCTGAATGACCGCATCCGAATTCGACTTCACAGACGTTGTTGAAGATCTCCATACCGGCCAGGCCATGCAATCCCAAAAGAGTTTCCTGCGGGATGTGCGAACAGCTGGGAGGCGCATATAGGCAAAGATTCCCCTGTTCCAGCAGATATCCCGTCATTTGGCCGACGGTCGCGAAGGCTGTGCAGTCGATCCGTTGTCCATGGACCAGCCGGTTCCTGCCGGGCAGCGCGAGACCGACAACATGATGGCAAAATCCGTTCGCTCCGGCCAGATCCAGATCCAGTTCAACCCCGGGCAGCACGAGGAAACCTTCCCGGTTCAGTTCCTCATGAATCCCATACAGGCGGTGATCCGTCAAGGCGGTGAAGGCATAACCCCTGCCGGCATAGTGGGCCACCAGTTCTGCTGGTGTCCAGGTTCCATCGGACAGGCAGGTATGGGCATGCGTGTTCCCTTTGTACCATTGGCCTTCCGTGTGAATGGTGGATCGCCTGTTCATGTGCTCCCCCTTCGGATAACATCCGGCAGTTTGTCAATCATCCTGGGACAGTATCTATTTTCATTTCATCATCTTATTCTCACCATAGCATGATTAAAAGGCTGCAGCAATTCTATCATGTTCGTGTCTATTATTTGTGAAAACAGACACTGAGATCGGGTGCGGGAAAACCAATTTCATTGGTACATTGTGCCCATTTGGGCAATTTCCGCCCTCAGCATATCCCGCAGTTCAACAGGTTCCAACACTTCCGCGCCTCCGCCGTAGTTGAGCACCCATCTTACAATTTCCGGGCTGAGGGAGGTGTCCTTCTCGAAGAGGAGGCCGCCATTGCCATCCTCTGTCAAGCGGGCAGCTTTTCCTGACTCATATTCCCGGACGTACCTGGCAGATTGGCCTGTAAAACGCACTTTCAGCCGGATGGCGGTTTCACCGGTCAGCTTGTCGAAACGGGATTGCTTGTATTCATCATAGAAATTCTCCGGCTTATGGAAAACCGTGTCTGTCAGTTTCAGTGCCTTGATGCGGGACACGCGAAAATCACGGATATGGCCTCGAAGGTGGCAAAATCCGACCACATGCCAGCACCCGTCGTAAACTTCCAAAAGATAAGGATCAAACAATCGCTCGGTGATTTCATCCGTATTGAAGGCATAATAGGAAATGCGGACTTGCTTCCTGTCCGTGATGCTGTCCCGGCGCAGGTTCAG
>CAZFWQ010000323.1:0-4404 GCA_964522755.1 uncultured Oscillospiraceae bacterium
TTCTTTGTCCGTTTGGTGTAGTTATCACATCACCTGCAGCACACTGGGCTACATTCGTCATATAAACCTGTCTTGCATTCGCCCAGGTTCCAAGCACATTGACGTAGCTTTTGGGTGCGACGACAACAATCGGGGTGTTTGGATTGACGATTATCGTGTCGTCCGTATTGTCGAGGAATGCATATCCGGTCACAACGCCGGTTTTTTCCGCAAGCGCGATGTAGTCACGGGTTACGGTGGTAATCGTATTGTTGTGTATGGATACGTTATTCGCATCTCCGACACTGAACATGGCCTGGTAGACATTCTTGTACGTGTACACGTATGCGGAATCCGCAATCGTATTGTTGTAGACATTTGCGCTATTGTGCAGGTTACTCTCGCCGACGTTGTTTCGTCTGTAAAGGTTTAGAAATGAATAGGGGAAATTGGTAACGGTATTGTTTGAAATAACCAGGTTGTCGACAGTGCTCTTGACATTCATGAACATGGCACCGGTATTTTCGCCAGGAACCAGCAGGTTCATGCGATAGTTGACACTTGTGATGGCAGGGTCGACAGTCATGGCGATCTTGTTGCCGTCGATGGTGATGTTTTCAAAACGGGAGTTCGACACATCCCCATCAGTCAGGGTAATCCCTTTTGTCGGTGTATATCGTGCATCAAGATGCAGATTGATGTCATTGTTCCTGATGGTCATGTTGCGGGTCACGGTACCAGCCAAAGTGTTCGCACTCCATACGTCAATCCCGATGATGGCCTTTTGGATCTTGTTGTCGGCAATCAGAATCTGCCCGACATAGCCGGTTTCATAAGTGGTCCACAATCCCGGCCAATTCGTGTGAAGGATGCCGGTTTCAGTATTGACAGACGTATTCCCGTTTATTGACCCGTTGGGCATGTGAATTTCGAACGCCGTTCTCGGTTTTGAATAGAGGAGGCCCGGAACCATGATGGCTTCCACGGTATTCCCATTGAAAATGACGGTTCTGGCATCAATGTTGAAAACAGACACATCATAGAACGTATCGACTTTCCTTTGAAAGATTGCCTTGTTGTTGTACATTTGAATATTGTTCATCGGATACTGGTAATGACTCTGGGAAAGCACCGCACATACTCCGTACGTGTAGAATGTTGAGTTGACGACTAGAATGTCATCCATATCCAACAAATGCAACAGGATGCTGCTCGACCATGGAATTGAATTCGGCACCATTGCCGCATCATTTCTCTGATCAAACACAATGTTGTCGATCATGATGTGCCTGCCGCCGACTTGTGTTGTAATGGCGACATTGTATAAGGCGGAAGACTGGGTGTAGATTCTCGCAACGCCTTCTCCCAACCATTTGACATTGCTTGGAATGACAATCCCCGGAGTGATTTTGTAGCTGCCCGCCGGAAACCTGAGCGTTCCGCCGCCCTTAGACGTCAATGCCGCTTCGGCCTTTTTTATGGCGTTTGTATAATCCGCATCGCCAACAGTGAAATAATCTGTGACAGTAACGATTCGGGCATCAAAAATGGCATCGGTTGTTGCTGCATCTGTAAAAGTCAACTGTCCGAACAGGCCAATCAGGATAGCAAGGACAAGGATGAGGCTGGTAGTTCTTTTCATGTGGTTTCCCTCCATTGGAAACTGGCTGCCATTTTACAGGCCCTTTAGCTTTGTGTCCCAACCTTTCGATTGGTTTACCCTTGACAATCAGAGAATCATGTTCAAATCAGAAAAATATCGTGCTCCTCTCCTGGTACATTCATGGCGGTCCATCTTTTTCCCCAACAAAAAACTTCCCTTTGGTAAACTGGCTGCCATTTTACAGGCCCTTTAGCTTTGCGTCCCACCCTTTCGGATAGTTTGCCATTGTCAGTAGAAGTACCCGTATTCCATTGATAAAATGCGTAAATTGTCCTACCTTGATTCTACACTGCGGCGCACGGTTTGTTTAAGGTCTTGGATACCCAACTTTACAAGGTCCATGGTCCTATCTTGCACTCAATCATGAAAAATCATCATGAGCAGGAAAACCTGCTTCATGGAAATCAACCTGTACAATATCCTGTTCTTGAATCCCTGGCCTTTTTGCGCCTTCATGATTTTCAGCACCGCCGGATTCCGAACCACACGATATATATCCCTATACTTCTCCTTTAGGTTTACATTTCTGGTTTTGCAGATCGTCGCGATGCAGCTGGCAATGGTCACGGCATGGCAGCGTTCGAGCGTGTCCAAAGAATTCGAATCTCTCGAAGGGTATTGTTCCATGATGTACTCCATTACGGAATCGTATATGCTTTGCTGCAAATCGAACAGGTCGTGTCGATATATGTTTGAGAGCGAATTGATGTTGCCATAAATGAAATTGTAATGACAGCTGTCCAAAACCGTGACCTTCTTGCTGTGCCTTAAATAACGCAGGTTGAACAAGAGGTCTTCCCCGAGTGACAATGAATTGATAAATGAAATGGAATGATTGCGCATGATATCCATACGATACATTTTATTCCAATTCTGGTTCAATAACGGCATTCTATATAGTTCGATGAAATCAGGAAAAGGGATCCCTTCATCGTAAACCTTGTCTGCCAAATGAACCAGCATGGTCCTTGAACCCTGCTGATTGAATGAAATCCGCCGATAACCGCATATTGCCAGATCACCGCCAAATGTATCCAATTGATCGTACATGTGACGGACCATGTCGGGTTCCAAAAAATCATCCGCATCGACGAAAAGCAGGTAATGGCCTGTCGCCAAGACTATTCCGGCATTCTTTGCCTTCGATGGTCCCATGTTTTCCTGGCTGAATACCCTGATGCGGGACTCCGTTGCCATATATCGGTTACATATCAAAAGGCTGTCATCAGTTGAGCCATCATTGACAAGTATGATCTCAAGAGAACCATACGTTTGGCTCAAAATAGAACGGATGCATTTGTCAAGGGAGGTCCGGGCGTTGTAAATCGGGACAATAACACTGATGATATGCTCAAGATGCGTCATTGATTGACCTCCCCTTCTTCAGTACCATGAAATCATTGCTGAATGTTTTTCATCTTATTTGTTCTTTCCTGATAAAAAAGAACATTATCCCCTATCTTGCCGCTGACAATGGAACCGGCCCCTATGACCGAATTGTCCCCGATGGTGGTTCCTTTCAGTATGACACAGTTCGCGCCAACCCATACATTGTTTCCCAAAATGACAGGTGATGACACAAACGGTCGATCATCCGTTTTTTTAAAATTATGGTCATGGTCAACGATCACCACATTGTTGCCAAAACTGCATCCATCACCGATCACAATCTGCTCAACACATGTAATGCTGCAGTGATGATTGAAAAAACAGCCTTTTCCCAGTTGGAAAAACCCGTCAGCCACCAGGATCGACAATGCGCGCCGACTGACTGTTCCTCTGCCAATCCTTGCGTTCGATTTTCCCCGAACAATCAGATCCGTTTGTTTGCCAAAGCCTTGTCGCCAATCCAATTTCAGGGATTTTCCATATTTGACTTTCCATATGAGGTTGGGAAGTAAATTCGACATATATAACCGCAAATTACCCATTGCTTCCCTCCGAAATTCGCATGGCGCCTTCCATCAGATCATAAATCCGGGACATCTCATCCGGATTGGAATAGTCGCGGCATTTCAAATTCCCTTTCAGTCGGTCGATGACATCCGGATGGTCCAGCAGCAATTGCAGCCCTTGAAGTATGGCGCCGTCATCGTTCTCCACAACCAGCCCATCTACCAGATGAGCAACCTGTTCCGCGGCTGACGCATAATCGGTGACCAGCGGCGGCACGTGGAGCATCATGGCTTCGGTGACAGCCATGGGCTTCCCCTCATAATGAGATGGGAGAAAGAACAGGTCCATCTGGGAAACATATGGAAACGGATTAACCTTCTTGCCCAGCAGGACAACCTGGTTTTCAAGCTTGCATTCAATTATCATTGCCTTCAGCCGTTCGACATCTTCCCCATCACCGATGATCCACCACTTTATCCGATAATCCGGATTCATGTCCAACAATTTTCTTATAATCCTGACTCCCCTGTCAAGCCCTTTATGTGAAAAGACAATCCTGGAAACAGATACCATGTTGAAGTCTCCATGATGGACTGATATGTCGCAGGAACCCAGGCCGGCCATGGCCATGATTGACTTGCTTGACAAAATGTTTTCCACGCATGCGGTTCTTGTACTCAAGTGGGGAAAAAGAGAGTTGAAATTGGCAACACAGGCTTTTGACACAAGAACGATGCTGTCAAGTTTCCGAAAACACGCGTCATCATAGGACGGTATGAGGCCAATCGCCTTGTAATCAATATGCAGCCACCCGATTTTTCTGCCGGCCTTTATATGGTTTGCGACATAAACAGTTGGCCAAAACT